>JBKJRV010000446.1:0-3013 GCA_046593115.1 Gemmatimonadaceae bacterium | reverse complement strand
CCATCGGTGTCGAATATGTTTTCCGTCCCGCCTATTTTCTCCGCGCGGGCAAGCGACATTTCAACGAACAGAACTCACCATGGAGTTTCACTGACGGTCTCGCCGTCGGAGGGGGTGTACGGCTCCCGCTCATGAACCGATCGCTCACCTTTGATTATGCCTTTGTTTCCATGGGAGAACTAAAAAACAACCAGATCTTCAGCTTCGAGATCGGCCAGTGAGCGTCGCCCGCACAAGGATAGCGCGGGGGCTGTTGCTGGCGAGCGCGGTCGCGATCGCTGGTGAGCTCGGGGCACAGGTTCCGGCAGGGCGCTACAGCGTTGGTGCTCACGCCGGCTATCAGCGCTTCCGCTCTGCCACGGCCCTGGAGGGTGCGCCGTTCGTCGGCCTGGACGCTACTTATCGACTAGGTTTCAGCCCACTCTCGTTTCTGTCCCGCGATTCCGACTTTGGCATAGGTCTGAGCTTCGCGGCGAGTCGCCCCCTTACTCGCGGTGATCAGTTTCCCGTGGTGGCGTTCGATTTCGGTGATACCACGCAGCTGCTCGAGGTGCCCCAGCGCGTGACGTTGGTGCACTATGGTCTTCAGGCAGTGCTTGGAGTGCCCTTCGGACGGATGCGGGTGTATGGCATTGGAGGCGGCGGGCTCTATACGACGATGTTCGATGTTCGCCAGAACCTCCGTAACGAGACGTATACGGCGGGCATGGTCCAGTTCGGAGGTGGCATCGGGTACGCTGTGAGCTCCACGGTGGGTTTCCGCGTCGAAGC
This sequence comes from Gemmatimonadaceae bacterium, assembly GCA_046593115.1. GTDB lineage: Bacteria > Gemmatimonadota > Gemmatimonadetes > Gemmatimonadales > Gemmatimonadaceae > JBKJRV01. The sequence goes on along the minus strand of JBKJRV010000446.1, from coordinate 2,242 downwards.
GCGTGATATCATGCTCCTCGGGTACCGGCGAAGCCGTTTCGATCCCACAGTTGGGTACGCACAGGATCGCCGCATTCGTGATGCGTTTGGTCCCCCGGATGCCACGTGGGACAAGCCACAGAATCTTCAGGCCGCCATCGTGTTCACCTATGTCCCACAGCGCACCACGACAACGGCCGAGGGCAATCAATGAGCATGCTTCGCCATTTTTCGAGAATCGTTCGTCCGGCCGCAATAGCGCTTCTGATTGCAGCGTGCGAACGAGATCCGCTCTCCGGGCCTGCTCGCGTCATTGGGGATGTTCTTCTCGATATCACGATAACACCTGCAGCAACCGCTGTGGTGCCGGGTGGGACTGTCGCCATCTCCGGAGGTAATCGCGACACACTGACGGTTACGCTTCAGAATCTTCCCCCGCTGCCTGCGGGAACGGTGTATCAGGTATTGCTTGCCGCCGACTCGGCGAGCCGGGCCGGAGGGGATGCGGCCGTGAGCAATCTGCGTCCAGTGTCAGGACGCATCATTCGCACTACGCGCAGCCGGCGGCCCGTCAATCGCGATTCCGTCTTCTTCAGTCAGACGGTCGACACGACGGCCTCTGCACCGCTGGTCATCAGCGCCGCGGATACGAATCAGACCTTTGTGCTGCGGGTGGTGGGAGTGCCACAGGGCGATTCGGTGAGAAAATTCACCCACGTCGTCGTGACGGCGACCACGAATCCACTGACTGCCGGTCAGACGGTGGCACCGGGCGACCGCAATGGGTTCCTCTTCGCGGTGTTCCGGAATACGAAAAACACCGTCCTGACCAGCGATGATACCTTTGCAGACGCCGCGTTCACGACTGGAAGTTTCGCAGTCAATCCATCGCGTCTCTTCCGGTTTGGACCAGCCGGTGCCGTCAACGGGGCCATTCGCGGGCGTGAGATTCGAATCAATTTTCGCGGACTCGTGCGACCGCCCCAGGGCTTCCGTTATGCCTCGTGGTTGATCGACGCGAGAACCGGAAGGAATGTTCGGCTCGGCGAGTTGCGGACGCCGGAACCCGGGAGCTTCAGCTTGAACGATGCGGATATTGCCACCGGGAGTTTCGTGACACGAGACGGTATTCTCGCGGCAGAGGTTCGGGCGAACGCTGATTCGCTCAATATCGAATTCGATGATTTTACCCGCTATGCGCTCGTGCTCGAAGTCAAAGGCGCCGTTCCGGCGCGCGCACCGGGCTGGGAAGTGCTCGTGGGCCCGATACCGGAGTCGGTGTCGTCGCGCCATCCATCATCAGGGAGCCTGAGCGGCACGGTCACCAGCCAGAGCGGTGCACCTGTGGCCGGGACAACATTGTACCTCACGGGCGTGGATCTCAGTTTCCCGCTGCTCGTCACCGTTGCTGATGCGGCGGGGGCGTTTCGCTTTCGATCCGTGAACGTTGGATCGTACACGCTGAATGCGATTCCCCGCGGAGACAATCAGGTGCGGGCGAACTTGCCGGTCACCATTGGCTCGACGCCCGATTCGACCGGAGCGATACGCGGGAATGCCGTGGTCGTTCAGGTCACCATACCCTGATTATCAGGTGAACGGAAAAGGGGGTGAGCGTTCGCTCACCCCCTTTTCCGTTCTCACCTGCATGCCCCATGGCATCACCGGCCTTCTGTTCCTGGTCGGCCCCAAATTGGCTGCGTGATGCCTCTCTCCACCTTCCTTCCCCTGCTTCGACTAACGTGGGCCCGGTAGCGGTATTTCCACCCACAGGGCTCGTCCGGGAAACATCACACCCACCCCCGCTCCTGCCAGAGCGCCTGGCACTGCGAAGGTCAGCACCGTCACGACGGGAGGCGCTTTGGCCCGACAACCCGAGCTGCACAGCCCCTCGAGCATCACGGCGAAAAAACCACCCCACACAGCCGTGATCGTGCTACCAATGGCAGCCCCGATCAGTGCGTTGCGCACGCGACTTTCCCGTCCGGGCGAGAATTCGAGGCGCGCGAGCGAATCGACTGGCAGCGTCGTGGCCTGACCTCTGAGCCTGGATAGGACGACGAGAGTGTCGGTCCCGACAGCCAGCACAGTCCCGGTCAGGTAGCGAGGAGTCGCGTACGGATTCAGGCGCCACGCCCGCACGATCGATCCAATCGGAAGCGAGTCGAAAGCGGGTTGAGCAATGTCCTTTTGGCCGAAGACCGGGCGGGCCAATGATAGGCTTGCCAACATTGCGATGGCGGTGAGCGGCATTGAACGAGTA
>JBKJRV010000365.1:0-3275 GCA_046593115.1 Gemmatimonadaceae bacterium | reverse complement strand
TGAGGGCGCCGAGATTGGGCAGCGCGAACCGTTCCACCTTGCCCGTGATCATACCTTCGAAATGCCTCGTGACGCGCTGGGTCGTGAGCTCGCGATCCATGAGCGCGAACCACTCCTTCCGGTTCACGATGACACCGACGTTGGCGGTATCTCCCTTGTCGCCCGAACGGGCGTGCGCGATGTCGAGCAGACGGATCTTCATTCGAGCACCTCTACCTGAGGCTGGACCATGGCCTTGTCGATCAGTGCCGGCCAGTACGCGACGATCTCCTCCACTTTCGGTCGGCCGCCGGCGAAGCCGGTGACGCTCGGCGGCCCGTTGAGTACCAGCGGCGCGATTTCCCGCGTGAAGCGCTCGACGGCGGCGCGATCCTCGCCACGCACGCCAACGCGCAGCTGCACTTCGGGGTGGTCAGGCGCGCGCACGCGCTTGCCCTCGGGTACCGCCGACGCCAGCGCACCGTGCGTCGCGCTTGCACCGACAAACTCGGTGAGGATCTCGTCGAAGCGAAGCCCCAGCCGCTCGAGCCTGGAGCGGAGGATATTGTCTGCGACCTGCGCCTTCTCGAGCGCATTGGGCCATGAGTAAACCAGCGTCCCGACCGCCTTGAACCCGGCGCGATACGCGATGGAGACCTTCAGCTTGTCGGTCGCGGGGCGACCCTTGATCCCGTGCACGCGCACCCGGTCGCCGCCAAGCTCCTCCAGGCGAATGGTCGAGAAATCCGCGATGACATCCGGCGTGATATACGACACGGGATCACCCATCTCGTACACGAGCTGCTCGGCCACCGTGTGGAAGGAGACGCGACCGCCCGTGCCGGGGTGCTTGATCACGCAGAACGAGCCATCCTCGGTGACCTCGACGATAGGGTAACCGACGTTGGCGAGATTGGGGATGTTCCTCCAGTCGTAGAGACAGTTGCCTCCCGAGGCCTGAGCACCACACTCAATGATGTGACCAGCAACGATCCCGGCGGCGAGGCGATCCCAATCGTCGTCCGCCCAGCCAAACTCGTGGCGCAACGGAGCCATCGTGAGGGCAGTGTCGGTAGAGCGGCCCGTGATGACGATCTTCGCGCCGCGCTTGAGCGCCTCCACGATGGGCACCGATCCGATATACGCGTTGGCGGAGAGCACGCGGTCGCGAACCGTGTCGAGCGCTTCGCCCGTTTCCATGTTGGCGAGGGTATGGCCTCCCGCGATCAACTCGTCCAGACGCGGCAACAGGTCATCGCCTGTGACGACGCCGATGGGCACCGTGCCGGCGCCTGACTTCGCGATCATCTCCTGTACCGCGGCAGCACACGCCGGCGGATTCACACCGCCCGCATTCGCAATGACCCGCACGCCCTTCCCCGTGATGGCGGGAAGGACACTCTCGATCGCGCCCACAAAATCGCGCGCGTATCCCATTTTCGGGTCGCGCTCCTTCTGCTTCTGCAGAATGGACATCGTGACTTCGGCGAGGTAGTCGAGCATGAGGTAGTCGATAGGCCCGCCTTCCACCTGCTGCCGCGGCGCGTCGAGCGAGTCGCCCCAGAACCCCTGCCCTGCTGCGACGCGAACCACGCGCGTCATGTGACGTCTCCGAAATGCGCCGGAAGGACGAAGGCCCCCAGGTGCGGTCCCGCATTCTGAAGACTGGCGCGAAGCGCCATGCACAATACCGATCGCGTGTCCTCGGGATGGATGATCGCGTCGATATAGCCCCGAGCCGCCGCGTAGCGCGCGTCGAGCTGGTGCTCGTAATCGGTGCGCATTTCCGCAATCGACTCCGCGACGGTATCGGGCAAGGGCGAGCCCTTCTTCGCGCCCGCGAGCGCCGAGCCATGCACAGCCTGAATGGCCGATTCGCCTTCCATCACACCCATGCGTCCACTTGGCCAGCTGAAGATGAAATCGGGGTCGAACCCCTGACCTGCCATGGCATAGTAGCCAGCCCCCGAAGCGTGGTTGACAGTCAGCACGATCTTGGGAACGCGCGTCGTTGCCATTGCCTCGACGAATCTCGCGCCCGCGCGAATGATACCTTCATGCTCCGAATCCGGCCCGACCATGAAGCCGGACACGTCCTGGACGAAGATGAGCGGCAAGCCTTGCCGATCGCAGCGATCGATGAAGAACGCCACCTTCTCGGCGCTCTCAGCATAGATGATCCCGCCGAAGCGGGGACGTTCACCCGCCCGGCCCTTGATGAGCCCGCGCTGGTTTGCGATCACGCCAACCGCGATGCCACCGATACGCGCATCGCCGCAGATCATCTCCCGCGCCAGCTCCGGTTGAAACTCGTCAATGGTGCCGTCGTCCACGATCGCCGCGATGATCTCGTGCATGTCGTAGGACATACGGTGGTCGCCTGGCAGCAGATCGTACAGCGCATCGAGCGACTGCTCTTCGACGCTGGCCCCTTCGTCGGCCTTCGCCCTGGCCTTGCCGCGCCCTTTACGCGCGGATGGCGAGGCAGCGGGCTCGTCGCTCACAGCGCGCGGCGCCGGAAGACGGTCTACAAACGCTCGCAGTCGGTCGAGACAGTCTGGGTCGTCGTCAGCCATGTAGTGCGCAACGCCGCTGACCTGCGTATGCGTGCTGGCGCCACCGAGCGTCTCGCCGTCCACGACCTGTCCCGTGGCTCCCTTCACCAGGTTGGGTCCACCAAGGCCCATGAACGACGTACCCTTCACCATGATGATGAGATCGGACAACGCAGGCAGGTAGGCACCGCCAGCGATACACTGGCCCATGACGGCGGCCAACTGCGGAATGCGCAGATACCGGCGCATGATCGAGTTGTAGTAGAAAATACGAGCCGCTCCGTACTGACCGGGGAACACGCCGCCCTGGTACGGCAGGTTGACGCCGGCCGAGTCCACGAGGTAGATGATCGGGATGCGACAGCGCATGGCGATCTCCTGCGCGCGGAGAATCTTCCTGATGGTCTCCGGCCACCACGAGCCTGCCTTGACGGTCGCATCATTCGCCACGATGACGACTTCGCGGCCATGCACCTTCCCGAGTCCGGTGATGACGCCAGCGCCAGGTGCTTCCCCGTCGTACTGGTCGTGCGCCACCAGCAAACCCACTTCAAGGAAGCGAGATCCCTCGTCGCACAGCCGCTCGACTCGCTCGCGCGCCGTCAGCTTGCCCTGCTGGTGCTGTTTTTCGATCCGGGCGGTGCCGCCGCCAAGCCGAAGCGTCGCCTCGAGCTCGCGAATCTCACCGCCGAGCTGGCGGAGTCGGGACGTCACGCTTCCTGCTGCTGACGCTCGGCGAAC
>JBKJRV010000219.1:0-4745 GCA_046593115.1 Gemmatimonadaceae bacterium | reverse complement strand
CCGCAGCGTACGCGCGTCGCGCTCCGTTGGAATCGTCGCCGAAGGAGCGGCAAACATGACGTCGGCCGGGTTGTTCGAATGACTCCCGATGCCAAAGACGTGGCCAAGCTCGTGCGTCACCAGCGAGCGCAGCGCCGTCGGGGTCGTCGCATCAGCCAGATCGATAGTCACATCCATCTTCACGCGTCCCCCTCCTCCAGCAGTCAGTGGCAATCGCACAAGTTCCGTCTCCTGGTCGTTGGCGCAGAAGAAAGTAACGCCGCCGCCGAACGAGGGGGGAAAACCGCAACCGACAGGAAACTGGACCAGGTACGGCGCCTGGTCCGTGTGTATAATCACGTCGGCGTCGTCAGCCCTGGAGGTAATCGCCACGTCGAGCTCACGGTAGTACACGACGGACTTCCACTCTTCCGCGCCCGCGAGAACATGGCGAGAGAGCTGCGCTCCGCTCGCGGTGGTATCGACGTAAATACGAATGGTGCGGCCAGGAGCCCAGTGGTAGAGCAGTCCACCGGTCAGGCCGGTGGGATCATAGGCTGGAGCCTCGGACGGGACGGTGGGCGCGTCACATGCAGCCATCCCAATCAGCATCGCCGCCGCCGCGGCCCGCCACCTACCCGCCATATCGCACCCCAACCACGACGCGACGGACCCACGCTGGCTCGGCAATCGGATCATTGAGCGACGACCCCCCAATCATGAAAGCATCCACGGCCAGTGTTGCGGCAATCGGACGCTTCTGACTGACTCGCCAGCTCGCCCCACCACTGCCGCCCCAGTGGAGTGCGGAACTCGCGGCGCGAAAGGGCGTGACGTCGCCGGGTCCGAACAGAAAGGTCGGTCCTCCAGCCAGCGATACCCCGAAGCGAGCGCCAAGACTCCGCTCAAGGCCAAACTGCAGTCCGATCTGCGAGCTGCGACCCGCGTCCCACTCGGCGTTGCCCTGGCTTCCGCGAAGTACGGCAGCGCTGGCACGCAGCGCCAACATCGACTTGAGCCGTGGGCCGAGCGACCAGGCGGCGATGCCTCCGATGACCGGCGCGAATCCGAGGTGAAGTTGCGGGCCACTCGCGTCCCTGACGAGCAGGGACGGTGCTGCCATCCCGATCTCGATGCCGCCACGCGGACGAGACAGACGACCGGGCTGCGCCGTCGCCGTCGCGGCCACTGTCGCCAGAAAGAGTACTACCGCGGTCGAGCGCGCCGAAAAATCCATGCAAGAATGGTAATCACTCCCGACGCTGCGATGATCGCCGGTCCCGACGGAAGATCAAATGGAATGGACAGTGAGAAACCCACCACGGTGGCGAGGAGCGCGCATGTAACGGCCCAGGTGAAGATACCCCGCATGCCGCTGGACAGCAGCAGCCCGGTGACGGCTGGCAGCACCAGATAGTTGAACACGAGCATCACGCCCGCGAACTGCATGGCAACCGCAATCACCAGTCCGAGTGTGAGATAGAGCAGGAGATTCCAGAAGCCGACCCGGTAGCCGAGCGTCCGCGCGGTCTCGCGGTCAAAGGAGACGAAAAGGAATTCCTTGTAGAAAACAAGGTGCATGAGCAGCACCGGCGCAGTGATCCCGAGGAGCACCCACGTATCCCGGCGTGTAATGCCGATGATGTTGCCGTGCAGGAATACGTCGTGCGCTTCGCCTGTGGTCGCCTTGGCGATGAGGAGGACGCCGACTCCAGCCGCGATGGCGTAGGTCGTCCCAATGGTGGCATCGGCAGGTACGAGCGTGCGACCGCTGCCGGCGAGCCCGAACACCGCTGCCCCCGCCAATGTCACCACCAGCGAGACAATGAGCGGATGGGTGGCGACGCCTGCCGCCCAGCCCAACCCCCCGAGCCAGAGGGCGAGTGCAATTCCCGCAGAGGACAGCTCGGCCAGCGCGGCGCCGACGAAGACAATGCGCCGCAACACGACGTACACACCGAGGACCGAACACGCGAAGCCGATGACGAGTGCGCCGTACAGGGCATCGCGAAACAACAGGACGGACTCAAGCATGGCGGTGGGGTGTCGCGTCCTCGGACCGCCTGGCGACTACGATCTGGTGGCCGTTGAACGAGCTCACGTCCACCGGGATTCCGTACATGGCGCTCAGGGTGGCCTCGGTCATGATTTCGTTCACTGGTCCGATCTGGAACGCGCCCTGTTGTACGAGGGCAATGCGTTTCACGTAGTTCGCGACTTCGTTCAGCGCGTGACTGACCATGAGGACCGTGAGACGATCGCATTCGTGCAGCTCGCGAACGAGACCGAGGATCTGCGTCATGGCGACCAGATCCATTCCGGTGGTTGGCTCATCGAGCACGAGGATGTTCGGTTTTCCAACGAGCGCCCGGGCGATGAGCGTCCGCTGCTTCTGACCACCCGACAGCGCATTCAGCTGACGGTGTGCCAGGTCGGCGATGCCCACGTGCTCCAGCGCGGCGAGCGCGAGGTCACAATCAGATTGTGCTGGCCGCCGTCCCAGGCCAATGCGGTCGTACCTGCCCATCAGGACGACGTCCAGCACCTGCAGGGGGAAGTTGTAGTCCACCTGATCGCGTTGCGGGACGTATCCGAAACGCAGCCCCTCGGCTCGCGTGACCAGACCCGAGATCGGCTGCAGCGAGCCCAGGATATTGCGAAGAATGGTCGTCTTTCCTGCGCCGTTGGGTCCAACGAGGCCCAGGAAATCTCCTTCGGGGATATCGAAGCTCAAATTGCTGAGGACGGGACGCCCGCCGTACCCGAGCGTTGCGTTCTCGAAGGCAACGAGAGTGGTCATTGCACGGCTTCGGCCACCTTCTTCACGTCGTAGGTAATGAGCCCGACGTAATCCCTGATCTCCTTCACCCCGCCAACCGACGGTGGCAGCAGCAGGACTTTTGCCCCGGTCTTGCTCGCGACCAGATCGGCGGTCTTCCGATTGTAGAAGTTCTCCATGATGATCACCTTCGCGCCCGTCCGCTTCATGGTCTGAATGAGACCCGCGAGGTGGGCCGGCGACGGAGGAACGCCCGGCTTCGGCTCCATGAATCCGACGAGATTCATCCCCGTGAATTCCGCGAAGTAACGCCAGCTGGTGTGCCACGCAACGACCGGTTTTCCCTTGATCTGCGCGAGAAACGGAGCCAGCTCTTTGGTGGTCGCGTCGAGCCGCGCATTGAACGCCTTCAGGTTCTGCTCGTACACTGCTGCGCCGGCGGGGTCGAGCGCGCTGAACTTGTCGGTGAACAGCCGCGCTATCCGACGGCCATTCCCGGGATCGAGCCAGTAGTGTGGATTCCCCCGGGGGTGGACATCGCCTTGGCTGCGATCGACACTGCCCTGTGCGACATCGAGCACCGGCATGTTCATCGATACGTCGAGGTAGCCCGTTCCACCGGGAGCGATCCTGCGATTGCGCGCACCCTCGATGAGCAGGGGAGCCCAGCCGATTTCCAGATCGAGACCGACGAATGCAAACACGTCGGCATCGCGCAGCTTGATCACAAAGCTGGGCTTCGCCTCCACATGGTGTGGATCCTGATATCCTGCACTGATCGCGATCGCGCTGATACGCTGTCCGCCAATGGCGTGCGCGATGCTGTGCAGGTCCGTGGTGCTGGTCACGATCTTGAGCTTCTGCGCGGTCGCCCGTGGCGCTGCGAGCGCCATCAGTACCACCGCAACTGCGATGATGGATTTCATGTGTTGTTATCTCCGGCCGGGACGCGTCTAGAACGGATGCGGACGATGCGGTCCAACGGCAAATGTCGTTTGAAAAACAATACGGTTGGTCGCTTTCTCGAACGGGGGCTTCACCCGCTCATACATCGCGACCATCTTCGAAAACTCGCTGGGGTAGAAGATGAGGTATGCCGACGCCGCAGTGAGCGACTCGCCGGGTTGCTCGGGCTCCTCGATCCAATCGAAGCGCGTGGCGGCGTACGTGCGTCGCGTGAGCTGGTAACGAGCGAAGACGTACGCGCCGTCGAAGGAATCACGTGATCCGTCCAACGCGACGGACACGCCTCCCGGAATGTCACCTGAGCCCGGCCGCGGATTGAGCTGACGCAGCCACTCGGCCTGCACGATCAGCGACCGGTACAGACCCTGTTGCAGCGGGCGCCACCGGTAGGTGAGATCAATTCCCGCAACGCTCTGACGGGCGTTGATGGCCGTGACGTCATGGGGACATTGCACGACGCCGCCGCCACTCTCGCAGGTCGCTGCTACCGCGCGCTTGCCGGTCACGACACTTCCCGACAACTCGACGTTCGTGGCTTCGCCAAGGTCCCAGTAGTTTCGCAGCCGCGCGGAATATCCGAGGCCCGAAAGCCGCTTGTTGGCCGGCTGGTCGGTGATGAGCGCTGCGGGTGCGTCCGGCAGATCGCCTTCTGCATGGTCTTCGACCGCGAACGCGTCGACAATAGCGCCCTGAAACTCCTGATAGAAGCCGAAAGGCGCGAAGATCTTGCTCATCCACACGCCGGTCCCGTGGGCCCCTTCGCCGCCGAGGAATTCCTGGACGGGTCGCGAATGCTCGATGGTATGAAGCTCGGGGCGGTGGGTGGTGTTCTGCTTGCCAAACGGCAGGAGAAACCGTCCAAGTCGCACCTGCGTCTGCCACGGCAGCGCCAGGGTGCTGAGGTACGCTTCCTCGATTTCGATGCCGTCGCCGTGCACCCCAAGGAAAAAGTCGCCGCGAAAGTACGGATCGACCGCGGCCTGAATGCCAAGTTCGACTTCCCGAACCAGGAATCGTTCGC
>JBKJRV010000113.1:0-12990 GCA_046593115.1 Gemmatimonadaceae bacterium | reverse complement strand
CGATGGAATTGTAGCCCCAGTAATTCGTCAGCCCCCTCTCGGCCAGATGCCGATCGACCGCGAAGTGGTGCACCGGCAGCAGCTCGATCGCGGTGATGCCGAGGGAGAGCAGGTGGTCGAGCACGGCATCCGAAACGAGACCGAGAAAGGTCCCGCGCAGCCGTTCAGGAACCTGCGGATGCGCGATCGTCATGCCCTTCACGTGCGCCTCGTAGATCACCGTTCGATTCCACGGCGTGCGAAGAGGGCGATCGTCGCCCCAGGTGAACGCAGAGTCAACGACAACCGACTTCGGTACACCGCCGGCGCTGTTCTCGGAATCGATGGTGAGATCTCCGCCAGCATCCCCGATCTTGTAGGCGAACAGCGCATTGCTCCACTTGATCGGGCTGCTGATCGCCTTGGTGTACGGGTCTATGAGCAGCTTGGCCGGATTGAAACGGTGGCCTTCCCCTGGATTGTAGGGTCCATGAACGCGGTACCCATAGAGCTGGCCCGGACGCACATCCGGAAGGTAGCAGTGCCATACCTGATCGCTGCGCTCCCACACCTTGATCGTGTCGCGCTGAACCGCGTCGTTCATTCCATCGAACAGGCACAGCTCCACGCCGGTCGCATTCTCGGAGAACAGTGCGAAGTTCACGCCTTCGCCGTCCCAGGTGGCGCCAAGTGGATACGGAAGTCCTGGCCAGACGCGCATTAGTTCGCCTCCCCGGATGTTCGGCGCCACGCGCGCGCACTCCAGGGCGGCAACGCCGGATGGTTCGCGTCCGCATCAGGAGAATCATCCCCACCAAAGCGCTCTTCATTCGTCGAAAACATCAACTGCCAGCCTCCAGGGTCCTGTATTGGAAATATCACCTGCCGTGATTCGTCACTCAGGTTGAATGCCGAAAAGACTTCAGCGCCCTCCTTGGAGCGCAGGTGCAGGGTGATCACCGACGTCGCTTCATCGGCAGACGCTGCAACCTGCGCAACACCGGGATGAAGCGCCATCTCCAGGCGCCGCAGGGCCAGGAGTTCACCGTACAATGCGCGCATGTGCGAATGCGGCGCACGCGTCGCGACCGATCGATCGAGCCGCGAGTTCACAAACGTGTCTCTGCTTTGAGGATCGGACACTTCATCGCCCCAACCGAACGCCTTGAACTCCTCACGACGCCCTTTCCGCACAGCGTCGACGAGCTTTTCGTCGTCGTGACTCACGAAGTACTGGAACGGTCGCTTCTCGCCATACTCTTCTCCCATGAAGAGCAGAGGCACATAGGGCGAGAGAAGCATGAGGGACGCAGCGAGCTTCAGCTGTTCAAACGTGAGGGTCGCCGCAAGGCGGTCGCCGAAGGCGCGATTCCCGATCTGGTCGTGATTCTGTATGCAAATGACAAAGCGATCGCCCGGCACATCCACACTCGGCGCGCCGTGCCTCCGCCGGCGATACGCCGAGCGGGCCCCATTGTAGACGAAGCGGTGCGAAAGCGCCGTGGCGATTGGTGTGATGCCGCCGAAGTCACTGTAATAACCCGAGACTTCCTTCGTGAGCGCCGAATGAACGGCGTGGTGAAAATCATCACTCCACTGGCCATCGAGCCCGTAGCCACCCGCCTTCACAGGCCGCACGACCCTGGGATCATTGAGGTCGCTCTCCCCGATCACGAGCACTGTTCTCTTCAGCGCCTTCCCCTGCCGGCGTACCGCCTCCGCCAGCTCCGCAAGAATGTGCTGCGCGCCGAAATCGTAGATGCCGTGAATGGCATCGAGGCGCAACGCATCGATGTGGAATTCGGTGACCCAATAGAGTGCGTTGTCGATGACAAACCGGCGGACGCCATCGCTCTCCGCACCATCGTAATTCACGGCCGGTCCCCACGGCGTCCTGTACGTCTCGGTGAAATACGGTCCGTACTCACCCAGGTAATTGCCCTCGGGACCGATATGGTTGTAGACCACGTCGAGCACCACCGCGACGCCGCGTTCGTGCGCCGCGTTCACCAGAGTGCGCAATCCGTCCGGGCCGCCGTATGTATTCTGCACCGCGAACGGCTGCACACCATCGTACCCCCAGTTTCTGGCACCCGGAAACTGCGCCACGGGCATTATTTCGATGGCGGTAACTCCCATGGCCTTCAGAGCGTCGAGATGCGGAATCGCCGCTTCGAACGTGCCCTCATCGGTGAACGTTCCAATGTGAATCTCGTAAATCACGAGATCCGCCATCGGAATGCCACGCCAGGCCTTGTCAGTCCACCTGAAGCTGCGCGGATCCACCACGCGCGACGGCCCGTGAACACCTTCCGGCTGAAATCGGCTCACCGGATCTGGTCGTCCTTCGCCGCCATCCAGCCGATACCTGTAATCCAGGCCCGCTGCGGCCGTCGCGATCACACCCGAAAACACGTCGTCGTCCTGCCGCTGCAACGCATAAACCCGAGGTTCCGTGCTACCGACGAGTTCGACTGATACCTGCTTCGCGTTCGGCGCCCAGACACTGAATTCAACGCCACCCGATTTCGAACGAACATTGGCGCCCCTTTCGAGCGACCACGTGGCCTTCATGTGTTGCGCAAACCTCCCGAAGACCGGCCTCGGGAACGTGACGCTCCCGAAGACGGCGATGGCGCCGATGCAACCAGAAGCTTCGAGATCCCCCGCATTGGAATCCAGACCCAGTCCGGCCTGTTGTTGAGCTCGTACGCCAGCTCGTAAAACACCTTCTCGGTTTCGAAGAGCGAAATGAGTTGGCGAACCGAGTCGTCCCCGTTTGGAAGAAACGCGCCCGCGCCGCCTTCCGTCGCGAGATACCCTCGAAGAAATGCGTTGCGGGTGTCCCGCTCCCATCGCGCGCTGTGCAGTTCGCGAACGTGCGGCTGCAGCGCCGAGCCCGCCTCGGTTGCCAGAGTCGCTGCTGCGTATCCAAACGACCGAAGCATGCCGGCGACATCGCGCAACGCACTGTGAGGCTCACGACGCTCAGCGAGTGAGCGAGCAGGCTCCCCTTCGAAGTCGATCACGTAGAACTGCCCATCCGCGCCGTGGAGCAGCTGGCCGAGGTGATAGTCACCGTGATGTCGGATGCGGGCGCCCCCGTCGTGCTCCGTGGCTCGCACGATTTCATCCAGGTGATTCAGAAAATGATCGCGCCGCCGGACAAGCACCTGGGCTTCCGGCACCCGATCCTTCGGGAGTTTCTTCCGTCCTATCACACCTGATAGCAGGTCGAGTCCCTGTGTTACCGAGCGCTTCGCCTTCTCGCCCCACTCTGCCACGTTGCGCGCGGTCGCTGGTTGGGACGTGAACGCGGGTTTCTCTCGAATCGATCCCAGCGCCTCGTGCAGCGATCGCGTCACTCGGCCAATCGACTCGGCATCGCGCAGAAAGGTATTGGCCGGCTCAGTGCCCTCCTTGCTCCTGAAGTAGGATTTGCCTGCTTCGAGCGCATAGGTCCATGCATCCGTCGATCCGGGCACCAGCTGCTGAAGCATGCCGGCATCGATGATGCCGTCACGCGTCACGAACCGCACTCGACCCATGAGCGAAGGCACGTGGCGAAAGCCGGCCTCGGTGAGTGCACTGCCGATTTCGGGATCAGGGTTGTCGCCTGACTCCAGTCGACGAAAGAGTTTAAGGATTGCGCGGTCGCCAAAGACCATGGAGGTGTTACTCTGTTCCGCGCTCCCGAGCCTGGGCTCCAGTCCCGCGATGCCCAGTGCGCCGTTGCCTGCACGCTCGAACTTCCATTCGCTGGACTCTCCCTGGAACGATGCGCCCTGCTCGAAAGCCTCGCCGAGTGAGCGGCGGAAATCGCCGTCTTCCGTCGCGTCGATAAGCACGCCGCGAGCGTCACCTGCCTCCACGGACGCAATCACTGTTGTTGCCTCATCCGCGTCGGTGACAGTGAGCGGAAGCTGGTACTGGAACTGCTGTCCGTCCGCAATCACACGCATTCGCGCGACGACAGAGCCGTTCGTCCCCCAGGGTAAGGACACGATGTCGGTGAAGCCAACCTCGGTCACCGCGCCTGTCTTGGCACCGAACCAGCGCCGCTGAGTGATGAACCGCGCCAGCACCTCGGACGGTATCGATTGCAGCACGGACGGCGAGAGCGCCGCGCGCAGGGACTCTGCGCGCAGCACATGGAGCCCGTCACTCATCGCTCGATCGATCCGATGGGTGTCGTCCGCGAGATCTGGAACCAGTAGAAGCCATGTGGGCCCAGCGTGAGCAGATACGGGACATCTCCGATCTTCGGGAACGGCTTGCCACTCCAGACGTCGTACAGAGTGCTGCCCGTGAATCGGCCGAGGTCCACCTCGGCGTACTGCGCATAGCGAGACAGATTGTTCACGCACAGGAGCACTTCGTCCTCATACTCGCGAAGGAATACCAGCACGCTCTTGTTCTGGGGGTGTAGCGGCGTGAAGGTCCCGCGCCCAAAGGCCCTGAAACGCCGGCGCACCATGATCAGCCGCCGCATCCAGAGGAGCAGCGAATTGGCGGTTCTTTCCTGCGCAGCCACGTTGATGCCCTGATAGGCATAGGGCGGGTCCACGATGAGCGGACTATAAAGCGCCGCGTTGTCGGTTTCGGAGAAACCCGCGTTGTGATAGGCGTTCCACTGCATCGGGGTGCGCACACCGTTGCGGTCGCCGAGGTACACGTTGTCGCCCATGCCGATCTCGTCGCCGTAGTAGATGATCGGCGTTCCGGGCATCGACATCAGCATCACATTCATCAATTCGATCTGCTGGCGTCCGTTGTCCATGAGCGGTGCCAGTCGCCGACGGATGCCGACATTGATGCGCATCCGCTTGTCCTTCGCATACTCGTTGTACATGTAATCGCGCTCTTCATCCGTCACCATCTCGAGCGTCAGCTCGTCGTGGTTGCGCAGAAAGATCGCCCATTGGCAGTCCGCCGGGATCTCCGGTGTCCGCGCGAGAATCTCCACGATGGGTGTCCGATCCTCTTTCCGCAGCGCCATGTACATGCGCGGCATCAGTGGAAAGTGAAAAGCCATGTGGCACTCGTCACTGTCGCCAAAGTACGGGCGCACATCGGGCGGCCACTGATTGGCCTCGGCCAGAAAGACGCGATTCCGGAACTCCTTGTCGAGCGCCGCGCGCAGCTCCTTGAGCACCACGTGCGTTTCCGGGAGGTTCTCGCAGTTCGTGCCCTCCCGCTCGATCAGGTACGGAATGGCGTCCAGCCGAAGCCCATCGACGCCGAGGCGCAGCCAGAAGCGCATCACCCGGATGACGGCCTCGCGAACGTTGGGGTTATCGAAATTCAGATCCGGCTGATGACTGAAGAACCGATGCCAGAAGAACTGCTGCGCCTCATGATCCCACGTCCAGTTCGATTTCTCCGTGTCGGTGAAGATGATCCGGGTTCCACTGTAGGTGTTCGGATCATCGGTCCAGACGTAGAAGTCCCGCTCTGCCGATCCTTTGGGCGCCTGGCGCGCGCGCTGGAACCATGGATGCTGGTCGGAGGTGTGATTGATCACCAGCTCCGTAATCACACGGAGGCCCCGGCTGTGTGCCTCCTCCATCAACCGCTTGAAATCCTCGATCGTCCCGTAGCCTGGGTTGATCTCTTCATAGGAAGCGATGTCATATCCGTCATCGCGTAGCGGCGAGGGATAGAACGGGAGCAGCCAGATCGCGGTGACACCCAGGGATTGCACATAATCCAGCTTTTCGATCAGGCCCTTGAAGTCGCCGAAGCCGTCGCCCGTGCTGTCGCGATACGACTTGATATGGATCTGGTAGATGATCGCGTCCTTGTACCACAGGGGATCATCACTGAGTGGCATCGGGCCGGACGGAGACTCCGTCAGCGGCGGCTGCGTAGACATATTGGCCGCCTCGTGCAACTTGGCCGCCTCGTGCAACGCGGCCGCCCGCACTTGATCCTGACCCTTCTCGCCGACTCGCGGATGATCACTCATGCGCGCGACTCCCCCCGACGCGGAAGCTCAACGAGCTTGAGCACATGTCCTGGCTGCACCTGTGGATCGAGCCGGACATAGTTGCGCGCACCCCGCCATGTGTACCGCTGGCCGGTAAGCAGATCCTGCACGACGAAGGGCTCGTCGTGCCCAATGCGGAGGGCATCGAGCGGAACGGTCACCATGGTCTCCTGCACGCGGTGTGGATCGAGGTTCACGACGATCAGCAGATCGTTCCCGGGCGCACGCTTGGCATAGCACAACACCTGTTCATTCTCGGTGCGGTGAAAGGTCAGATTGGAATACAGCTGCAACGCATGATTCTCCCGGCGCACACGATTGAGTAGCGCCATCTCGTGTTGCAGGTTGCCCGGTGCATTCCAGTCGCGGAATCGGATCTCGTACTTCTCCGAATTTCTGTATTCTTCGCTTCCCGGTTTCACAGGTGCATTTTCGCACAGTTCGTAGCCGCTGTAGATGCCGTACAGCGGCAGCATGGTGGCCGCGAGCAACAGGCGGGTCCGGAATGCGGGGAGACCACCCTGCTGCAGGTACTCGTGCAGAATGTCAGGTGTGTTGGCGAACAGGTTGCCGCGCAGGTAATCGGCCGTCTCCGGCTGGATGAGATCCGTGAGGAATTCCCGCAGCTCGGTGGCGGTGTTTTTCCATGTGAAGTACGTGTATGACATCGTGAAGCCGAGCTTGGCCAGGCGCTTCATTCGCTTGGGGGGTGTGAACGCTTCGGCGAAGAAGATGACATCCGGATGATCGCGCTGGATGTCGGCAATCATCCACTCCCAGAACGCGAACGGCTTGGTGTGCGGGTTGTCCACGCGAAACGTCCGAACCCCCCGCTCCATCCAGAAGAGCAGAACATCGCGACACGCAGCCCACAGACCCTCGCGATCGTCGCACCAGAAATCGATCGGGTAGATGTCCTGATACTTCTTTGGCGGGTTCTCCGCGTACTGGATGCTTCCATCCGGTCGCACATGAAACCAGTCCGGATGCTCCTTCACCCACGGATGGTCCGGTGAGCATTGCAGCGCATAGTCGAGCGCTATTTCGAGCCCGACATCTCGAGCGGCCTCGACGAATCGTTCGAAATCCTGTAGGGTGCCGAGCTTTGGTTCGACCGCCGTGTGGCCGCCATCCTCGTTGCCGATCGCCCACGGACTGCCGACGTCGGACTCGTCGGGCGTCAGCGTATTGTTCTTCCCCTTTCGGAACTTGCGCCCAATTGGGTGGATGGGCGGAAGATAGAGGACGTCGAACCCCATCTCGGCTATGCGGCCGAGCTCCTTCGTGGCGGTTTCGAATGTCCCATGGGAGCCTGGCTGCTCACCCTGGGACCGGGGAAACATTTCGTACCACGCGGCAAACGCCGCGCGCTGCCGATCCACCGTCACGAAGAGCTCGTGCTCGTATGTGGTGAGGTCGCGCGGAGCAAAGTGGTCCCGCATTAGTGCGGCGAGCGCCGATGAGAGCGCTACGCGCTGCCGCAACGGGGCTGCGAGAGCGGAGTCATTTAGTTCCTTTGCCAACTGCGTGATGGCTCTCCGCGCATCGCCGAATTTCACCCGGCGTGCAGCAGCCTCGGCCATTATTCCCCCCTCACGCAGCTCGAGATCGACATTCTGGTTGGCGCCGATCTTTTTCTCGAGGCCGGTCCGCCATGTTTCGAAGACGTCCGTCCAGGCTTCGACCGTGAAGTCCCAGCGTCCAATCCGGTCCAGCCTGAACTCGCCAAACCACCGGTCGGTGTTGTAGTCGAACGTGAGTGGGGCAAAGCTCCAGTCGCTGTCACCGGGGCCGCGGTACCTGACCCGCGCCAAAAGCAGGTCGTGTCCGTCCTTGTAAATGTCGGCGCCGACCTCGCAGAGGTCTCCCACCACACGTTTTACAGGGAAACGGCCGGCATCCACGGTGGGCTCGACGCACTCGATGACGATATGCGGCCCGGTAGCCACAGTCTTCAGGGTCTTCGACTTTCGCTTCACGGTTGGCTGGTTGTCATGCAGTCGAGGGTGCTGTTCAAGTTGTAGGCCCTTCAATTTGCACCGTCGCGTAACATACCACTTCGGGTCGACTGTCGACTCACGCTGGTATGAACAAGCCTGAGTGCAGGGGCGCGGAGGGGCGGGAAGGGGCGGGAAGGGGGCACCATTGAACTGGTGGAAGTTGGTCCTCCGCGTTCTTTGCGCCTCCGCAGTTCAGCTGTTGATCAGGGTCAGCGAGCAGTTCCAGTAGCTATTGGGCACAGACGCGAGAAAGGGCGCCCGGTTGGGCGCCCTTTCTCTTCATGACCCGCCAACGGCCTATCCACCCGACCCGGACACTCGCCGACGCCTCGGCGCCACCGAGGCGCGCATGATCGTCGAGCTGAGCTCGTACGGCTCGGACAGCATGGGCAACGGAAGCTCCAGCTGCGCTGCGCTTCCTGCGGCATCCGGCTCCTCGAGGAGGAGCTGGGCCATCTGATGACGAAACTGCATGGTCTGCAGCGGGGCTCGCAGACTCTCACGCCGGCCGCGGGTCATGGACAGCGCCTCGTCACGGACTCGACGGGGCAACTGGCGCGCGAACGGATGGGCGAGCAGACGACGTGCTTCGATGTCGTTGCGCTCCATCAACGCATTGCACAGCAAATCCAGATAGGCCAGCATCTGAGCCCCCGTGTTTATTCTTATTGAACCTATTGCTACTAATGTACCAGCGCAACCCGGGGAAAGTTTCAGGCTGGTATCGGTCTGGTGACGGAACACTCCTTGCTATGGGCCCGCCCCCGGCCAGACGTTCCTTTCGGGGTCGGATTCTGTCCCGATCCTATAACCGCGCAGTGCTACTAATTCCGTGTGCGGCTACACTCCGCTCAGCACTCGAACATCGCGGTAATCGCACGAAGCGTCGATAAAGGCGCCGAACAACCGACGCATACGCTCGTCCGCATCCGTCAGGTCTTCGGGATGCCACTGCACTCCCACCATGAAGTGATCGCCGAGGGCTTCCGCGCCCTCGATCACGCCATCACTCGCGAACGCCGTCGCCACGAGCCCGGGCGCCAGGATCTTGATGCCCTGATGGTGCATGCTGTTGACCGTCACTGACTCGCTGCCCAGCAGCGATGCCAGCCGCGTGCCTCGCTCGATGCGAATGTCATGGGCAAGGTGATCCCGCTGCCGCACCCCACAGGGGAAGTAGTCGTGCTTAATGGCACCAGCGACGTCGGTCCCGAGATCCTGGTACAGGCTCCCGCCGGCAGCGACGTTCATCACCTGGACGCCCCGACAGACCGCGAGCACGGGCTTCCGGTCCTCCATGGCCCACCGCAGAAGCTGGATCTCTGTCGCGTCGCGTGCGAGATCCGTCCGACCACACTCCGGCCGCTTCGCTTCGTCATAGCTCGACGGGTCCATGTCCACCCCGCCGGGAAGAAACACGCCGTCGAGATGCTCATAGATCGCACGGACCGTGTCCATGTCTTCCGGCAACAGCGGCACAACCCACGGGACGGCACCGCTTTTCGACAGCACGTGGACGTAACGCTGGCTCATCACCCAGCAGCGGGGCAGCTGGTCGGGAATGGCTTCGAGCGTCTGTGTCGTGACGCCGATAACCGGCCTCTTTTTCATCATGCCCACCTCTTACGCCAGTTTCAGACCCTTCCCGGTGCTGGAGGCCCATCCTCCGTGGGAATCCCTTCTGCCGTTTCCAGGATCAGCTGGTCCACGACGGCATTCAAGTCACCTGTCCGCTCGTACGTAGCGAGCTGACGGTCCGCGCTCGTGCCTTCCTTCAGAATCTTGTAAGCATACTCGACTTCCTTTCGGCTACCGAGCTCATCCACGACATCATCGATGAACCAGGCAATCATCTCGTGGATCAACTCCCGCGCCGCCATCTCCTGCTGCTTCCCCAGGTCGAGGAGTTTGCCGTCGAGCCCATACCGGACCGCTCGCCATTTGTTCTCTTCGATCAGATCGGACGGATAGATACGGAAGGTCATATTGTCGCGACGCAGCTTCCACAGCTTGGCGACGATCGCCTGGAAGATCGCAGCGATGCAGATCGCCTCGTCAACGCGTGTCGACACGTCACAGATGCGGAACTCGAGCGTCGGGTACGCGTGGTGCGGACGCGCATCCCACCAGATCTTGGAGCCGTCTGGAATACACTTCGTTCGGACCAGAGTGTCCGTGAGATCGGTGAAGTCTGACCACGAGTTGAAGACGCGGGGAATGCCGTTCCGCGGAAAATTCCGGAAAATCACGCTGCGGTACGACTTGAGACCCGTGTTCCGGCCAAGCCAGAACGGGGAGCTCGTCGAGAGGCAAAGAATGTGCGGCAGGAAATAGCGCGCGGCGTTCATCGCATCGATCAGGAATTCGTGATCCTCGATCCCGATGTGCACGTGCGTCCCAAAAATGAGCAACTGCTGCGCGAGCTCCGCCATGTCCTGCTTCACACCCAGATACCGCTCGAGTGGCGTGATCTCCTGATCGACCCAGGATGAAAACGGATGCGTTCCGGAGGCCGCGATCTTGAGTCCGTTCCGGGCGGCGAGACGCATGACGAGGCCCCGCAGCTTCACCAGCTCCGCTCGCGCTTCTGCCGGTGTTCGGCACACCGTCGTCCCCACTTCCACAATGGATTGATGCAGCTCGGGCTTTACTTGCTCGAGCACCAGCGAATCACCATTCAGAATCTCGGTGATGTAGGAGCGGAGCTGCCGAGTCTCCGGATCGATGATCTGGTACTCTTCCTCGATCCCGATGGTAAGCGACGGTGGCTTCATGCAACTCGGCGGTCAAAGTGTAAGGTATCGGGAGCCTGGACCTCGCCGGGCCCTCCCGCAACGCGCTGGCGTCAGCGCGGCTCGATCACGAACGTCGGAACCGTTGACCCACCACCCGCCGTGACGTTCAGCAACATCGCCGTGGAGAGTCGTGTCAGACAACCGTCGACGATATTTCCGTCAAAGGCATATGGAGCAGTATCGAGCATTCGATCCGCGATCTCTACCTTCCCATCCACAAGGCTCGGATACGCCTCGCTCGGCAGCGTGATTCTTTTCTGGATGATCGCCGGCGCGGTCAGCGCACCACGAACAGCCTCGGCCCACTGCTGGTCGGATACCTCCCAGCCAAGAACGATGCCCTTGCCACCATACTCGTCGTTCGGCTTCAGCACGAACTGCTCCCGGTGATCGGAGATGTGCGGGATAAGATCGATCGCCTGCCCCTCCAGCGTCGTCCGTCGCTCTTCAATGACCCGAGTCCAGGGAATATGGGCGTCGATCGTCGCTCGCTCGGCGGCGCTGAACAGCGCTGCATTCCGCTCATCGCTGAGCACCGCCAGACTGGCCTTCTTGTGCAGGATCTTGCACGCAAATGAATCGACCATGCATACCGCATTCCCGGTCACCGCGCGCACAATCGCGTTGTCGACGCCGCACCGCTCCATCAGCTCGCTCAGCAACACGCGCTTGTAGATCAGTGTGATGTGGTAATCGCCCGCCATGAGCTTTCCATCCCGGTACTCGAGCTCCCGCGGGTCCACAATGACACACTCGAACCCGTTGTCCCGGAAATACCGTTCGAACAACTGGAACTCGGAGTAGGTGGGGACTTCACGCCACCAGTCGACGATGGCAATCCTCGGGCGCTCCGACCGCCCCCGCCAGCTGACGAACGCGCGCATGAGCGCGTGGAGGGTCATCGATCGAACCGCCAGCGCCCGCGCTTCAAACCGCTTCAGAAACGGCCGCATCGCCGGCAAGGCGAGAAAGAGATCGGCCAGTGCATCGTTGTACGCTGGACCCGCCGGCGTCTCGGCGTTGTATTCCGTGAAGTGAAGGGCCTTCCCATCGGTATCGAAGAACGCATCCAGCCGGGACAGCGGGCTGGGTTGCTCACGCATTGGGTCGGCCTCGAGCAGTGCTTCCTCCCAGTCGAACAGCCGAAATTGTCCACGAAAGGTGGGGTTCGCCAGCGCGGCCCGATGCGCCGTCGCGAACGCGCTCAGGAGCAGTGCGCATCGCTCCTGCAGAAACCGGTACTGCGACATCGTGAGAAACCGCGGACGGAGCACCGTGCACAGGGGGCGATCACCGAAATACAGGTTCCGACCCCGCTGCAGCGTCTCGAGTTGCTCCTGCGAATCCGCGCCCAGCTCGTCTGTCAGCTTGTCGTGATAGTGGTCGATCGCTGCCTGCAGCGACATCAGCGACTGCGTCCCCCGAACATCGCGCTCCAGCGCATTTCCCTGCCCTGCGCCCGCGGTTTTTTCGCGAGCTTGATGACCAAGTCTGCCATGTGCTCCACCACCCACTCGAAATACGTCGGCGTCAGCGAGTTGACATCCATATCCGGCGCGGGATTCATGAAATCGATGGCGTACGGAATCCCGTCGCGGACCGCCCACTCGACGCTGTTCATGTCATAGCCAAGCGCACGAACCAGCGTGAGGGAATCCTTCACGACACGTGCGCCGAGCTCCGGACTCAGATGCTCGTGCTCCACGAGATATTTTCGCGCCCCCGGGTCGTACTTCATCGGCAGCACTTCCTCCTGGCCCAGGCACATGCAACGGATATAGGCATCCCACTTGATGAACTCCTGGACCACCATCGTCAGCAACCCGGAGTGGTTGTAGTGGTGAATCAGCTCATCGAGTGACTGGCAGATATAGACGTCCCGCCATCCCCCGC
Source organism: Gemmatimonadaceae bacterium (assembly GCA_046593115.1). Lineage (GTDB taxonomy): Bacteria > Gemmatimonadota > Gemmatimonadetes > Gemmatimonadales > Gemmatimonadaceae > JBKJRV01. The sequence continues at coordinate 334 of JBKJRV010000113.1, read as the reverse complement.
CATGCGCATCCTTCAACACGCAGGGGAGTCCGATGTAGTCCACGACACGCTGCCAGTTCAGCGGATACTCTAGATTCCGCAGGCTTTCGTCGTGGACGATGCCAGGCACATAATCCTTGTTGGGAAGCACGATGGTCTTCGGGCTCGCGACTCCCAGCTTCGTGGCAAGTGCCGCCTCGAAAAACTTGTCGTCGGCCGTCCACATGAAGGGGTTATTGACCACGGTACACCCCTGCAGCACTGCCCACTTGAGATAGGCCCGGTAAAAGGGAACCTCGTGCGAAATGCGATCGACAATGACCGCATACGGGCACTCCTGATCCATCTCCGTTCC
>JBKJRV010000439.1:0-6991 GCA_046593115.1 Gemmatimonadaceae bacterium | reverse complement strand
AGGCGCACTGGGGCTATTCCCGCGATTTCCTCGAGGCGTGTCGCGGCTCGCTCACCGTTACCGAAGCTTTCGTGCGCGAATGCGCCGTGTTTGTTCTCGAGCACGAACGTCGCATCGCCGGTTTTTACGGCTTGCTGAAGCAGGGGCAGGACGTCGCTCTGGAGTTCATGTTCGTCGAGCCCGACGTCATCGGAAAGGGAATTGGCCGGCAACTCTGGCAACATGCGATCGGAAGCGCCCGCCGCCTTCGTGCCCGCTACCTGTTGGTGGATGCCGATCCAAACGCAGAGCAGTTTTATGTTGAAATGGGTGCGGAGCGTATTGGCGACGTTCCATCGGGCGTCGATCCCAATCGCCGCCTCCCGCTGCTTCGTTATCCGATTAGTGAAATCGATTGATCCCGCGAGGCTGATCCTGGAGGCTCACCCTGAAGCCGGCAGGTCCAGCAGGACAGCATGCCCTGAGCGGACCTGAACAAAAATGGCCATGCACCGACACCCATGCATGGCCATTCGATTACTTCCTGCCGCGCCGGTGCCTATCTCGTCATCGGCTTGCTCGGGTCATCGGCCTTGTTGACGTAGATGAGACGCCACGGTCCCATCGCATGCACCTGGATGATCGTCTCTCCGCCCGCCTTGGCGTAGTGTCGCATGCCTCGAGGGACCATCGCGAAGGTGCCGACACCAAGGCCCTTCATCTGTGACTCATCGAACTTGTCGCCCATGCCGACCATGAAAGTGCCCTGGAGGACGGTGACATGCTCGGCGGCCGGGTGGAAGTGAGGAGCTACCTGATAGCCGTCCGGCAGCCAGAGCCGCATGGTGAACATCCCGCCCTTCTTTGGATCGCCATCGAGGACGACGGCCTTGGCACCGGGGGGCAGTGACGCCGGGGCCGGGCCCCACGTGATCTGATCCGGGGCAACGACGTGCGCAGCGCGGTCCATCTTCATGGCCTTCTTTTCATATCCCTTTGCCTTGCCCTTCTCCTGCGCGGAGAGAGCCGCAAGGGGAGCAAGCAGGGCGAACGTCAACACCGCTGCCGAATATTTCATGGTGGCCTCGTGGAGGGTGGGAGGCATTCAATGTACCGCCAATGGCGCTGAGCCGTTATCCGTGGACGTCGCCGCGATGATCCCGACACCGTAGCGCTCCAGCGGTGAGCGAGAAACTCTGTTCCTGTACCTGCCCAGGCCCTAACTTTGTGGGTCCTCCGCGCAGAGTCGTCGTTGACCGATCTCCGCTCCACCCTCCAGTCCACGCTCGGCGCTGCCTACACCCTCGAACGCGAGCTGGGTGGCGGCGGGATGTCACGCGTCTTCGTGGCGGAAGAGGCCGCGCTCGGCCGGAAAGTGGTGGTGAAGGTGCTGCCGCCCGACGTTACCGCCGGCGTCAACCTCGAGCGGTTCCGGCGCGAAATCCAGGTGAGCGCCAAGCTGCAGCACCCGCACATCATCCCGGTGCTCTCCACGGGCGAGATGCAGGGCATCCCGTATTACGTGATGCCTTTTGTGAGTGGGGAATCGCTGCGCGCCCGGCTCGTTCGCACCGGTGCGCTGTCGATCACCGAAGCCGTGGGAGTGCTGCGCGATGTGGCGAAGGCGCTGGCGTATGCGCACGACAACGGCGTCGCGCACCGGGATATCAAGCCCGACAACATCCTGCTGAGTGGCGGGGCGGCAACCGTGGCGGACTTCGGCATCGCGAAAGCCGTGAGCGCGGCGCGCACGGAGGGCGGTGTGGAGACGCTCACGCAGGTCGGCACATCCCTCGGGACGCCGGCGTACATGGCGCCTGAGCAAGCGGCCGCGGATCCCGCGACCAATCACCGCGCGGACATCTACGCCTTCGGCTGCGTCGCGTACGAAGTGTTGGCGGGGAAGCCGCCGTTCGCCGGGAAGACGCCGCAACGACTGCTGGCCGCGCAGATGGGTGAGAAGCCTCAGCCGATTGTCGAGCTGCGCGCCGATGCACCCCACGAGCTCGCCGAGCTGGTGATGAAGTGTCTGGAGAAGGATGCCGACGACAGGCCGCAAAGCGCATCGGATCTGGTGCATGTGCTCGAAAGTGTGACCAGTGGCGGGGGACACGCGGCCATGCCGCCGATTCTCGCCGGTGGTCCGGGCATGCTGGGACGCGCGCTCCTGATGTACGCGGCGGCGTTCATCGTCGTGCTGGTGCTCGCGCAGGCGGCGGTCGTCGGTATTGGGCTCCCCGGCTGGGTTGTCCCCGGAGCAGCGATCGTGATGTTGCTCGGCCTGCCGGTGATTCTGTTCACGGGCTACGTGCAGCGCGTCACCCGGCGCGCGGTCACGATGACGCCGACGTACACTCCGGGTGGAACGCCGAGCATGACGCACGGGACGATGGCCGGTCTGGCGCTGAAGGCGAGTCCGCACGTGAGCTGGAGTCGCGCCGCAAAAGGCGGCGCATTCTCGGTGGGTGCGTTCGTGCTCGTAGTGGGTGCCTTCATGGTGCTGCGCGCACTCGGCATTGGCCCGGCGGGTTCCCTGCTCGCGCGCGGCGTGCTGGGGGATCGCGATCAGGTGCTCGTGGCGGATTTCCGCGTGCGCGGAGCGGACTCGTCGCTCGTCGACGTGATCGGCGAGGCCGTGCGCAGCGACCTGTCGCAGTCCAACGTGATCAACGTCGTCGCGCCCAACGCGATCGCGTCGACGCTGCGGCTCATGGAGCGGCCGCCCACGTCGCGTCTCGATTCGGCGCTCGCGCGAGTCGTCGCCACCCGGCTTGGCGCCAAGGCCATTATCGACGGCGACGTCACCCCCCTCGGCAACGGTTTCGTGGTGCAGATGCGGCTGCGCTCGGCGGATTCGCTTGCGGAGCTCGCGAGTTTCCGGGAAACCGCGGAGACGGCGACGGACCTCATTCCCGTGCTCGGCAAGCTGGGACGCCAGCTCCGCGGGCGGGTTGGGGAGTCGTTGCGCCGAGTGAACAAGTCGCCGCCGCTGGAGGCGGTGACGACGGGGTCGCTGGAGGCGCTGCGGAAGTATGCGGAAGGCTCGCGCCACATCGGTAGCGGCGATGAAGCGCTGGGCATCGCGCTCCTGCGGGAGGCCATCGCGCTGGACCCGGGATTCGCGATGGCGTACCGCAAGCTCGCGGTGGCGTTCAACAATTTCGGCATGCCGCGCGACAGCGCCGACGCAGCCATCCTGAAAGCCTATCAACTGCGCGAGCGATTGACTGAGCGCGAGCGATATCTCGCGACCGCGTACTACTACACGAGCGGTCCCGGACGCGATCGTGCCAGGGGAGCGTCCGCCTACGAAGCGCTGCTGAAGCAGTACCCCGATGACTACGTCGCGCTTAACAACCTCGGGTTGATCCTGGATCAGCGCCGGGAGATCGCGCGTGCCGAGTCCGTGTACCGCCGCGGAACGGCGAGCCCACAGGCAACGGCAGTGGTCTACGACAACCTGTCGAGCGTCATGATCAACCTCGGCAAGCTGGACGAGGCGCGACGCGTGATCGCCGACGGCAGGAAGCGGTTTCCGGCAGCGACGACGTTCGAAATCAGCGCGATTCCGGTGGCGTACGCAGACGGACCCGACTCCATGCGTGTGGCGCTGCAACGATTGCGCTCGAGCGCTAATCCCCGGCTCCGCGCGATTGGGTACTGGGAGTCGGCGGGCCAGGCATTGATCCGTGGGCAGCTCGCGCAGGCGTCACGCCTCGCCGCCGAGGGGCGCGCGATCAATACCTCGCGGGGCGCGGCTCCCGAGGCGCTGAGTGATTCGTTATCGGCCACGTTCGACGATTCCTGGTTTCTCAACCGGCCGGATCGGGCGGTAGAGCGGATCGAGCGCGCTCTGACCTTGCATCCCATGAGCGCCTTGCGGGTTCAGGAGCGGCCGTATGACCGTGCGATCATCGCGTACGCCCTGGCGAGAAAGCCCGAGCGTGCGCGCGCCATGTATGCGGAGGCCGACGCGGCGATTCGGGACACGGCGCGCAGGCGGAGCATGGAGCCCGACCGGCATCGCATGCTCGCGGAGATCGCACTCGCCGAGGATCGTCCAATGGATGCAGTTCGGGAGTTCAGGCTCGCGGACAGCGCGCCTGACGGGCCGAGCAATTCATGCGAAATCTGTTTGTACGCGAACCTCGCGCGCGCGTTCGACGCGGCGGACATGGCGGATTCGACCATCGCGATGCTCGAGAAGTATCTCGCAACGCCCTACTGGGCACGGACGTTCCCGGATCGGGACGGCACGTATCTCGCCGCGACGTATCGGCGGCTGGGGGAATTATATGAAGCGAAGGGAGAGCGACAGAAGGCGTATTCGTACTACGCGAAGTTCGTGGAGCTGTGGAAGGATGCGGATCCGGAGCTGCAGCCGAAGGTGCAGGAGGCGAAACGGCATCTCGCGAGGTTGAAGGACATCGAGCGCTGACTGGCGTCACACTCTCTTGTCATCCCGACACTCGCGCTCGCTCCGCGGCGCTCATGCGGGATGACGACGGTGGTGCGCTCGCTTCTGGTGCAGATATCCGCGATCATCTCACAACGTGACGTCACCGCCGTGGTCGCGCGACTCGAGTCGCTCCAGTCTCGCCGTATTTTCCGCCTGACGCCGCTTCTCTTCTTCCTTGTCACGTCGTGCGTGGGCCCAGTCGTGGGTTCCGTCCAGCTGGCGGGGCACCCGCAGAACCGCTCCCTCCTTTCGGCACCCAGCGGGAAGCGAGCGCCTGGGAACATCGGTCTGATGATCGTGCGAGTCGATGAGCACGGCGACTGCTCCTTCGATGCGATCGACCACGAACGTTTCGGCGTTCCCTGTCTTTACCTGTTGCATTGTTGTCGCTCCTGCTGAAAAGCCCCGTGGAACTCCAACGCGCTTCAGTCCGCGGCAGAGTGTCACCTCACCGCGTCCGCTCCAACATGCGTCTGCACGGTGAAGGTTCCGTCATGTCGCGCCATCACCTCGATCATGCCATGTCGATCGGTGCGGAAGATCCTGGCTCCTGATGCCGCCCACAACTGCTCCGTCCTCGGATCCGGGTGGCCGTAGCCATTCGTGGCGCTGACCGAAATCACCACAATCTCGGGTGAAGTAGCGGCTGCCCATTCTTTCGTGACACCGTCCCAGGCTCCATGGTGAGCCGCCTTGAGCATCTCGACACGGGGCACCTTCGCCGTCGCGAGCCACTCGCTGAGTTCGCGTCGTTCGGAGTCACCAGTGAACAGCGCGTCGAACTGCCCAAAATGCACCAGCACGCCCACGGAGTTGTTGTTCTGCGTAGTACTCTGGCGGGGAGGGGCCAGAATCCGAAGTTTCACGCTGCCCAACGTGAGAGTGCGATCGGTTGCTTTCAGGTACTGCAGGCCAGGCTCCATCTCCACCGCCTGCATCGTGCGAATGTATGTCTGGCTTTTATGCTTAACGCCGTTTTCGAGATACGCTCGGACGACGCAACAGTCGAAAACACCCGGCATCCCTCCGATATGGTCGGCGTGGTTGTGCGACGCGATGACCAGATCGACAGTGTCGTTGCCCTCCTCCCTCAGGATCTCAGCCACGTGATCGGTGCGGGCGCCGGCGTCGACCAGAATTCTGCGGCCTTCGGGTGTGGTGATGAGTGTTGCGTCGCCTTGTCCGACGTTCAACTGCCGAATGCGCAGAAACCCCTCGGCTTTGGCCGTCAGTCGCTCGACTGATGGATCGAACGAACCTGTGAGACTTGCCGGCGACGCTGTGATCGCGATCGCCGCCCACACGACGCGCGTGGCCCAGTTACCGATCATGGAGGAATGCTCCTATCCCCTGGGCCGTAGAAGCTCCGTAAACAACCGATGCATGAGGTTGATCGCAGGTAACGCCGGTAAAACGGCCAGATAACGGTCCGAGAGTATGATCGGCGAACGTATGAGGCGCGCTGGTGCCCGGCAATCCCGGGCGGTGGCGCCCTCCCAGACACGGAGCGATGAACACGTGTTGAGATCATGCCTCAGGGCCGAAGAGAAATTGGTGCAGAGCGTCATACGCGCGGCGGTGACGTTTGTTCTCGCGACCGCTCCAGTATTGACCGCGGTTGGCTGCCACAACCCGACGGATCCGAATGCGAGAACGGCCGAGTTGCATGGCCGTGTCACCGATAGCGCCGGCGCTCCTCTCCAGGCCAGGCTCGAGCTATGGAGCGGGCGGTTCCTCTCCAGCAATTTATCGGCGGCTGTGACCAGTGATGCCTCAGGCGAGTACGTCATCCGCTACAGATGCAGGCCCCCTTCGGATCGGTCACTGTACGTCTCGCTCGAGGGTTATCACATGAAATTCGAAGAGCCGTCGCCGGCTGCGTGGTCCATCGAATGCGTGTACACGCCTCAGCGATTCGACTTCGTCCTCCAGGCCAATTAGGTGAGAGCACAATCAGAGAACTCGGCAAGAGCCGAGTCGATGCTTGCGCGATCGGTCCTTCGGTCTGTGCTGGCTGTGCTTGCTGCTACGTCCGTGGTTCTGCTGGCCGTCGGCTGTGTTGAACCCGCAGGTCCGAGGGTCACCACTATCGAAGTGCGCGGTGTCGTCACCGACACCGCTGGCGCGCCACTCGCGGTCACGGTCGTACTGCGCAACGCGAGAGGTTTCGAGGACTATAAGATCGTGGCCCAGGTATTGTCGAATGCGAATGGCGAGTACACGATCCGCCAGAGCATCACCCAATGCGGTACGGTCGATCTCGTATTTTTGCATCCGAATTTCGGGTCGGTGTATCATGGGATCTTCGATGATCCACCGCTGGACTGTGTGAATACGGTTCAGCGGGTCGATATCGTCATGCGGCCCCGTTCCTAGTTGGCCGAGTCGGTCGCGTGAGGCAATCCTGGCAAATGGCCGGGGGCAGACGACCGATGGCGCTGCAGCGCGCCATTCGAATGGCGTTGGCGACGTCAGCCGGTGCGCACGCCGGTAATGGCGGCGAATAGCGCAACGAGGTCGATCACCAGCGGCTCGGTCGCTTCGGCCGGCGAC
>JBKJRV010000367.1:0-8476 GCA_046593115.1 Gemmatimonadaceae bacterium | reverse complement strand
CAGATGTGAACGCCCAGAAGATACTGGTTCACATCTGGTCGCGAGCCCCTCGGCCAGCGACCAGATGTGAACGCCCAGAAGATACTGGTTCACCGCCTTGAGGGCGTGCCCTGCTCCGATCGGTCCGCAGTGTACGATCTTCTCCCCGAAATGCGCGAGCACCGGGCGAACGCGTTCGAGGGTATCCGGGTCGCCGCCGACCATGACCGTGAGCTTGCCGCGTTCGGCGCCGACAACGCCGCCACTCACTGGGGCGTCGAGAAACTTTATGTCCCGCGCCGCGAGCTGCGCCGCGATGCTTCGGGACGTCGCAGGGTCGCCGGACGTGCAGTCCACGAGGACAGAGCCCCGGCGCATGCCCTTCAGCAGTCCGCTCGCTCCGGCAATCAGCGATTCGACATCCTGCGATGTGGGGAGGCAGGTGATGACGACGTCGCAGCCGTCGGCGGCAGCGGCGGGCGTGGTGGCGTGCTGCACTCCCGGGTGTTCGGACGCAAAGCTCGCGGCCCGCTCGGCGGTTCTATTCCAGACGGTGAGATCTTCTGCACCGGCCAGGTGATGCGCCATGGGGCGCCCGATGGCGCCAAGTCCGAGAAAGGCAACGCGAGTCATGGCGGGAAGAATACAGTCGTCGCGCGTGCGGCAACAGCAAATGCACTGGCCTGCCCGAGCGGCAGCGCGCCTGAGGGCTTGCGTGCGAACAACCGTCTGGCGACGCTTCTCGCAATGACGGATGCGGACGCGCGCGTGACGACGACCACGCTCACCATCGGCGGAATGTCCGCCGTCCACGCGGTTCGGGCGGTATTCACGGCTCTGTCTGGCGTTCCCGGCGTCATCAACGCCGAGGTTGGTATGGGACGCGCGGTCGTGGAGCACGACGGTCGCGCGGGCAGCGAGCCGCTTCGCGCCGCCATTGAGTTGGCGGGGTGTGAATTGCTTACAGTCGAGGATTCGCGCCGGCGGCTGCCGCTCCTCTAGTGGGCCCTAGCGGAGCAATGTCACCCCGCAGCCTGCGAGCGCACTTGTCATCCCGCAGCCCGCGAGCGCACTTGTCATCCCGCAGCGTGCGAGCGCACTTGTCATCCCGCAGCCCGCGAGCGCACTTGTCATCCCGCAGCGTGCGAGCGGAGCGAGCAACTGTCGGGATCTACCATACTTTTCTGGTGGCTAGTTCCCGAAGGAGGATAGTAGACCCCGACATTCGCTGCGCGAATGCGGGGTGACAGCAACTTCCGGGGTGACAGCATCCCTGTCGAATGCGGAGTGATTCAACTGCTGGGATGACAAATACTACGGGTTGAACCAGTACGACATCTTGATAAGGAACGTGTTGTCGGGACGCTGGCGGAACAGACGCCCGTAGTCGTTGGGGAACTGGAACGCCGGATCCGAGTCGGCACCGTCGAAGGCGCCGCGGTTCTGCGCCCAGACCAGAAACAGCGTCGAGCCCGGGAGATACTCCCACCGCAGCACGGTGTTCGACTGGAAGCTTCCGCTGCGGAATCCGCCCGGATCGGCGCCGTACGGCGAATAGCGCTCCGCGGCCGTCCGCGCCCGCGGATCCGTCAGCTCGCGCAGATCATCGAAGTCCACGATCGCGACGAAGGGCCGGGCATACACCTGGAGCGTCAGCTTCGGCGTCATCGTGACATCGAGTCGCGTGCTCACCGACACCACCGTCTGGTTGGTCGTCGCGAACGTGTAATGCGCCGTGTCGCTGTCGAAGGCTCCGTCGCGCTGATAGAACTGCTCGTAGTCGCGGCTGGCGTAGTAGCCTGCGCCAAACCGCAGCTGGTACCGGCTGCCGAGGTTGAGGCGTACGCTGGGATCGATGTTCCCGTCGCGGAACTTTCCTTCCTGGCCCCGGCCGTACTGCACGAACAACTCCGGCTGGACCTTCTTCCGGTTGTCACCCTGCCAGCCGACCCATGAGAAGATGAATGGCGACTGACGCTTTGCGGGTCCTCCAAATGCAGCACGGTCGTCAAACGACGGGATGAAGGCGCCGCCGCCCAGGCCAGCGTGCAGCCATTGAAAGTTCGAGAGCTGCACGTGCGAGTTGACGTTTCCGCCGGAGTTGGTGGTGACCCCGGCCATCGTGGCGTTCACCCAGCCGTTGAAGTTGTGGAACGCCACGCGGTAGTACTTCGTCGGCTTGTTGTAGTTCAGCCCAACCCAGCCAGACACCCCCTGATTGTCAGCGCGGCGCAGAAATCCGACATCGTTGATTTCGAAGCCGCGCGACGCAGCACTGTAGCTCACCTGAAATCGCGTTACGCCCCCGCCAACCTTGCCGAAGCCGACATTGGTCGTAACACCGGCCAGCGACGTTCGGGTGGAGTCGTAGTGGAAGTCATCCGGCTTCTGGTAATAGTGCACCGGGCTGCGTTGCGTCCGCGCGATCGCCTCGGCGCTGCCATCCACCCGGCTGCCCGCCACGTAGCCGTTCACATCGTAGTTCCGTTCGGTTCCGAAGCGATGGCGGAAATCCATTCCGCCACTGATGGCATTGCGGCGCAGGAAATCCACGGTGGTCGAATCGCTGGCGCGGTTGACGCTGGTGAGCATGGCGCCGATTGCGGTCCGGCCTTCGTTGGCTTCCTTCTGAAGACGGCTCACCAGGTAATGCGTCGCCGGCTCCACCGTTGCGCGGTCCTGCCCCAACTCACGCTGCGTGAGCGCCGACAGCACGCCCACGTTGTAGCCGCTTCCGATTCGGCCCGTCAGCTTCGCTGCACCGAGTATGGTGGAATTCTTCGACGTTGCAGCGTCGCCGTATACGCCACGCAGTTGCGGATCGCGTCCGATACGACGCGAGTAGAACAAGCCTGAACAGCTACCATCGTTACAGCTGAGATCAAAGCTGAAGATCCCCGTGCCTTCCAGAAAGAACGGCCTGCGCTCCTGCTGAAAGGTCTCGAACGCGCTCAGGTTCAATACGGCCGGATCGGCCTCGACCTGTCCGAAATCGGGATTGATAGTGGCGTCGAGAGTGAGGTTGGAGGTCACGCCGTACTTCAGATCCGCTCCTGCGCTCAGCTTCCCGGCCCTGTCAAACTCGCCCGCTACGCGCTCACGCGAGGCGTTCGACGCGACGACATAGGGCATGAACTCGATACGGCGGGCAGCGGGGATACCTGTGATGCCTCCCAGATCGCCGCCCTGCGACACATAGCCCGGCTGACCGCGCCGGTAGAGTGGCCAACCCACACGCTGGCCGGTGCGCGCGATGTCACGCCAGATCAACAGACCGAAGGTGTGCTCGGGCTTGTTGGCAAAGCGCATCTGGCTCAGAGGAATACGGAACTCGGCGACCCAGCCAAGGGAATCGATGGCGGTCGCAACGTCCCAGACGCCATCCCACGACTCGTCCTCATTGCTGTCGCCGTACACGTAGTAATCGCGTTTGACGCCAACCGGATTGACGATGAACTGGTAGGCGGTGCGCCGGTCGTGATACGAATCAATCACGATCTTGAGCCACTCCGACTCGGTGCGCACATCGCGACGGCTGAGCAGCGCGACGATACTGTCCGGCGACGGGTCGAACATGCGGCCGAGGATGTAGAGATTGCGGTCGTCGTAGGCGATGCGGATTTCCGTCTTGAACCGGCTTTCGACGCCTTCGTTCGGCTGGAACTCGAGGAACTGATCGATGACGCGCGCCTCGCTCCAGATCGCATCGTCCGTCCTGCCGTCCAGCACCGGGGCGCGTCTGGCGCGCGTGGCGGTGGCCGGAGCGTAGACAAGCGCCGGGGCACTACGGGAGACACGATTGGTAGTGTCGCTCACTGCGGCGGTGCTCGCCAGCGCCTGCGCTGACAGAAGCGCAGGGACCGCCAGGAGGAGCGTGAGTGATGATCGAAACATGGGTAACCCGTTGACGAGCGTGTGTGCAGAAACTCCACTCTGCCCGTATCCGACAACCGATTCCGGAAAAGGGTTGCACACTCATGACGGCGCGGTAACGTCCTTGTTTCAGCCGCCCTCCTTTCTGTTCACCGATGAGCGCATCGCAGCGTAATCCCGATCGGCCGATCGCGTCGTTGCTCGCCCCCGACATCCTCGTGATGCTGGACGAAGCGCCGGCGAACGTCACGGCGGAAACCGAGGAGATGCACCCGGCCGACCTCGCGGACGTCGTCGAGGCGTTGCCGCGCGAGCGCATCGTCGCGTTCCTCGGGGTGCTGCCGCGCGAGCGCGCCGCCGATGTGCTGCAGTACCTGGACGACGATCTTCGCACCGAGCTGCTCGAGGAGATGACGGCGTCGCAAGCTGCCGCGCTCGTCACGCAGATGACGCCCGACGACCGGGCCGATGCACTCGAAGAGCTCGAAGATGATCGCGCCGACGAGATTCTCTCTGCCATCCCCATCGAGCAGCGTCAGGAGACCGAGCGCCTGCTCGCGTGGCCGCCCGAATCGGCCGGCGGGCTGATGACGACGGAGTTCGTGTCCGTCTACATGGCGATGACGGTCGAGGATGCGCTCGTGAGCGTGCGCACCGTGGCCCGTACCGGCCGACGCGAAGCGATGTACTCGGTGTATGCCACCGACGCGGAGGGTCGCCTGCAGGGCGTACTTTCGCTGCGCGAGCTGCTGGCCGCGCCGGAAGGCTCGAAGATCAGCGATGTCGCCTGGTCCGAAGTGGTTGCCGTCAAACCCACCGCCGATCGTGAGGAAGTCGCTCGCATGACGACGAACTACGATCTCGTCGCGGTGCCGGTGACGAACGATGCCGGGCAGATCATTGGGGTCGTCACCGTTGACGACGTCATCGATGCGATCCAGGAGGAACAGACCGAGGACGTCCAGAAGTTCGGCGGCATGGAGGCACTCGACGTTCCGTACATGCAGATGGGGCTGTTCAGCATGATGCAGAAACGCGCGGGATGGCTCTGCGTGCTTCTGCTGGGCGAGATGCTTACCGCGGCCGCGATGGGTCACTACGAAGCCGACATCAGCAACGCCGTGGTGCTCGCCCTGTTCATTCCGCTCATCATCAGCTCTGGCGGCAACTCCGGCTCGCAGGCCACGTCCCTGATCATTCGCGCCATGGCGCTGCAGGAGATCCAGCTCCGCGACTGGTGGAGAGTGCTGTTGCGTGAAATTCCCTCGGGATTGCTCCTTGGTGTCATTCTTGGAACCATCGGCTTCGCGCGCGTGGTCGTCTGGCATGAGCTCGGACTCTACGACTACGGCGTGTACATGATGCGCATTGCACTCACCGTCGGCTTTGCGCTGGTCGGTGTCGTCACCTTTGGCTCACTGACCGGGTCAATGCTGCCGTTTCTGCTGCGCCGGCTCGGCTTCGACCCCGCGAGCTCATCCGCCCCGTTTGTCGCCACGCTCGTGGACGTGACCGGGCTCGTCATCTACTTCAACGTCGCCTTCCTGCTGCTGAGCGGACGCCTGCTGTGAACGAGACGCCGCCTCCGTCCGCCACCGCCCGGGCAGCGGTGGCGGTAGCGATCAGTGCGTGCTGCTTCGGCGCCATCCCCGTCCTCGTCTCACTCGCCATCGCCACGGGTGCACCGCTTACGGTGGTGCTCGGCTACCGTTATCTCATCGCGGCCCTGGTGCTGGGTGGGCTGCTCGCGGTCGCGCGGGAGCCGGTGGGCCCGCCGCGCCGAGCACTCTGGATCGTGCTCATAGGTGGTGGCGGCCAGACACTCGTCGCGTATCTCGGCCTGACGGCGCTGCGCTATATCCCGGTCGCGAACGCCACCTTTCTTTTCTATACCTTTCCGGCATGGGTGGCACTGGTCGCGGCGCTTCGGCGCACGGAGCCCCTTACGCGTGTTCGCGTCGGGGCGCTCGCGCTCTCGTTGATCGGCATCGCCGTCATGATCGGCGGCTCGACCAGCGTGGCCGGGAGTCCGCGCGGCGTCGCACTCGCGCTCGGGGCCGCGGTCGTGTATTCGATCTATATCCCGTCGATCGAGCGTCTGCAGCAGGGCTTCAGCAGCCGGGCAACGGCGCTACTCGTGTGCGTGGGTGCGTTCGCGGCGTTCTTCGTTCTTGCAGCACTCGACGGTTCGCTTCCCATGTCACTGCACCGCACTGCCTGGTTGGCGATTCTGGTGCTGGCGTTGGTGTCGACGGTTGCTGCATTTCAGCTTTTTCTGAGCGGCTTGAAGGTGCTTGGCCCGGTGCGAACCGCCATCGTCTCCACGGTCGAGCCCTTTGCCGCGGCGTTGCTGGGCGCGTGGTTGCTGGGTCAGCCGATCACCATGGCGACGATCGCCGGCGGGGTACTGATCATCGGTGCTGTGGTGCTGCTCCAAAGGGGGACGCGCGTGTAGGGCGGCTTCCGCGGATGCAGGTGGTCATGAGCCCGAAATCCTCGCGGCATCAACTGCTGATACGGGCATGTAGCAGTTGGCTCATGATATGCATCCGTTCCAACCCTACCAAAGGCTCGTTGTCAGGTTGGGGTGGGTAGGGGGGGAAGGGTGGCATGACGACGAGCGGGACTGGTTCTGGTGAGTGCCAGTTTGGTGGTTGACACCCATCCGCATGCGCGGTGGACGACGTCCTTGTCCCGTTACCCCCCTCGAGTATGTCTTCGCCAGATCAGCCCGCGACCGCGTCGAGCGGACTCCGGCCCAATTCCAGGAATCAATCCAGTCGTGCGTCGGCTGACGTGGCGGAGCCGGCCGCACAGTTCACGTCTCTCATGGCGGCGAAAGGTCTGCACTCCGCGCTGCGATACCTGAACTCTCGAACTCGGCATCGTTTCACCGGCGTCTACCGAATCACTCCGCCGTCCCTCCAGAATCTCTGTCTGTTCGACCGGGAAAACCCGACTCTCAGGGTGGGGAGTGAGACGCCTCTCCTGGAAACGTACTGCTCCATTACTGGGGCCGACCGACAGCCGTTCGCCGTACAAAACAGTCTTGATGATGATCGACTTGTGTCCCACCCGGCTCGGGCCAACGTTATTTCCTACTGCGGCGTGCCGCTGCTGAGCCCCGATGGGACATCGTGGGGAACGCTCTGTCATTTCGATCTGCGCCCGCGGATCGTTCCAGTCGGCGAAATTGCCTTGATGGAGATGCTGGCCCCGCTGGTACTGCAAACGCTGCTCGCGGACCCGAAGCCGGGTTGATTCGCCGCGGCTAGGCGGGGTCGCCCCGCATCACGCGCAGGTTGGCCCGCACGATGAACCCGATAATTTCCCTCGCGGACGCTGCCGAGAACACTCTGGGGGCGGGCAGAATACGGCCGGGGAGACGGAGATCACCGATCTGATCTCTCGCGCGACGGGTGACGTAGGTCGGGGCGTCCACGGGAATGGCCATCAGATCATCTTCGCCCACCACCAGGATCCGGAGATTCTCCGCCCCTGGTGTCGTCGCGAAGAAGCGCTCCAGCGTAGGGATGAATCCGCGATCGCCAAGCACCAGGTATACCGGTGCTGTAAGCAGTAATCGCCACTCCCCGCTGATCAGGTCGGGACGAATCGCGGCAACGACGCATTCCTTGCCGAGGCGCGCCGCCGCGGAGCGAACTTTGGTTTCGTGTCGCGGGGTGGTGACGAACAGGTCTGCACGCCGGATATCGACTGAAAGCTCGTCGTCCGAGGCGAGGTCAGACGGATCGCTGGCACTGGCTTCCAGGCCGTAATCATCGCGGAGCTCGCGACAGATCCCTATGCGCTGGTCTTCCGTGGATTCGAAGGCTACGGCCCGCAGGCGCAGTGTCTCCGCGGACCGGCGCATCCACTCGTGCAGCTCCGGCACCGGGATGTCGCGCGCCACCCCGTGGGCAAACATGTCGGTGATCCATTGCTCCAGTAGTGCCGGAACGCCCCGCTGCGTCCCGGTGCTCGCTGCCAGGTAGATGCCGCCCCGGTTGCGCATCTCGACCATCCCCTCATCAGCGAGCTGACGGTAGGCGCCCAGGAGCACCCGCTGATCGATGCCAAGCTCCGCCTGCAGGCGACGGGCACTTGGAAGCTTGGCTCCAGGGGTGAGCACTCCAGCTTGCACTGCCCGCTGAATGCGCTGCCGAAGCTGATCGACGATCTGTTGGGGTGTATCGGCCATTACATCAATCACTGTCACCCCGCACGAGCGGAGCGAGTGTTCGGGTTACCACTCTTCGCCCGGATGAGCGGAGAGAGTGTGGGGTGACCGGAGTAGACGAAGGGACCAAAGCAATGTTAGGTCCATTGTGGTACATATTCCCAAAAAATCTTGCTTCTATGCAGGAAAGCTGCGTCAGAAATGGTCCCATTGTCAATTCTGCAACACAAACACTGTTACAGTTGGTCCGAATTATGCACCAGAGAGTTGCCACGACCCGGTCGGCATGATTATCGTCGCGGTTCTCCGGGGGTTTAGGGTCGTGGGGTGGGGATGGGAGGTACCCCCGGAGGCCGCCATGGCGGAGACATACTAATGAACGACCTGGCATCCGGGGGTACCTCCCATCCCCACCCCACGACCCTAAACCCCCGGAGAACCGCG
>JBKJRV010000268.1:0-4768 GCA_046593115.1 Gemmatimonadaceae bacterium | reverse complement strand
CCACAGAACGCGCTCGGACTGATTGAGACGAAGGGCCTCATCGGCGCCATTGAAGCCGCCGATGCCATGGTGAAGGCGGCGAACGTCAAGCTCATCGGCAAGGAAAAAGTAGGAGGCGGGTATGTGACGGTCTTCGTCCGCGGCGATGTTGGTGCGGTGAAGGCTGCGACTGACGCGGGCGCCGCGGCTGCCGAGCGCGTCGGGGAGCTTGTCTCGGTGCATGTGATTCCGCGTCCGCATTCGGATCTCGATCTGATCCTTCCCGTCGGTCCTGCAGGCGATACCTGAGATGGCCTGGGCGCACCAGGCGCTCGGCCTTGTCGAGACCAAGGGTCTTGTTGGGGCGATTGAAGCCGCTGATGCCGGCCTCAAGGCCGCGAACGTGACCCTGGTCGGCAGCGAACGGGCCGACGCCGGACTTGTGACCGTCATGTTTGGAGGAGATGTCGCGGCGGTGAAGGCCGCGGTCGACGCCGGCTCGTCGGCTGCGGAGCGGATTGGTGAGCTCATCGCATCGCACGTCATCCCTCGGCCGCACCCCATGCTCGATGTGATTGCGCGCGACGACGACGACGCCACCCCATCGCGCGCGCCAATGCGCGGCGGACGCTACGATCTTGCGCAGCTCGAAAGCGCAAAGGTCGTGGAGCTGCGCACCATGGCGCGCAGCATCGACGCCTTTCCCATCAAGGGGCGCGACATCGCCCGCGCCGGCCGTGACGAGCTGCTCGCGGCGTTCCGCTCGCTGAACGACTAGCGCGCGTCTGTGGACGCGGATCTCCGCAGCATACAGGAATCGCGCGACCTCGTCGCTCGCGCCGCCGAGGCACAGCGGCAGTTCGCGCGCGCCGATCAGGCCACGGTGGACACCATCGTGCGCGCCGTCGGCAACGCGGCATCCGGAGCGGCGGAGCGCCTCGCGCGCCTGGCCGTCGATGAAACGCAGATGGGAGTGTACGAGCACAAGATTCTGAAGAACAAGTTCGCCTCGGAATTTCTGCTCGAGTACATCCTGCCGATGAAGACCGTCGGCGTCCTGCGAGAAGACAAGGCGCGGAAGGTGAAGGAGCTCGCGGTGCCGATGGGCGTGGTGGCGGCGATTATCCCGACGACGAATCCGACGTCCACCGCCATCTACAAGGCACTGATCTCCGTGAAGGCGCGCAACGCGATCGTCATGTCTCCGCACCCCCGGGCCACGAAGTGTGTGGTCGAGACCGTGCAGCTGATGGAGCGAGCGGCCGTGGAAGCAGGGGCGCCGGCCGGACTCATTAGCACGATGACCGCGCCGACCCTTGAGGGCACCAATGCGCTCATGCGCAACAAGCTGGTCGGCGTCATCCTTGCCACTGGCGGAACAGATCTGGTCAGGGCCGTCTATACGGCAGGGAAGCCGGCGTACGGCGTGGGACCCGGCAACGTCCCCGCGATCATTGAGAGAACGGCGAAGATCGACAAGGCGGTAGCCGACGTCGTCGATGGCAAGACGTTCGATGCCGGTGTGCTGTGCTCCGCGGAGAATTCGGTGATTGTGGACGCGCCTATCGAGCGGCAAGTACGCGACGCGTTTATCCGCGAGCGCGCGCACTTCTGCTCGCCAGCCGAGAAGGCAGCGCTCGAACACGCCATGATCCCGGCAGGCGGCAAGGGCATTCGACCCGAGGTGGTTGGTCAGTCGCCACAGAAGATCGCGCAGCTCGCGGGCTTCACCATCGCGCCTGACGCCAAGCTGCTCATCGTCGAGCTCACGAAGGTTGGCTACGACGACCCGCTCAGCCGCGAGAAGCTCTCGCCCGTACTGGGCTTCTTCGTGGAGAACGGATGGGAAGCATGCTGCCAGCG
The DNA here is from genome assembly GCA_046593115.1 of Gemmatimonadaceae bacterium. Classification (GTDB taxonomy): domain Bacteria; phylum Gemmatimonadota; class Gemmatimonadetes; order Gemmatimonadales; family Gemmatimonadaceae; genus JBKJRV01. Next base: position 2,926 of record JBKJRV010000268.1, on the reverse strand, counting down.
AGCCATTCAGCTCCTTCGATTCGGCGGGCTGGGGCATTCCCTGGGCATTCACAGTCAGGACGAGCACGTCATCGACCAGTTCTTCTACGAGAAGCCGGCCTTCCGCATCGTCGTCAATTCCATGGTGGCCCTCGGCGCCGTCGGCTTCACCACCGGATTTGCGCCTGCCATGACACTGGGCCCCGGATCGTGGGGTGGGAGCATTACATCGGACAACGTGACGCCGATGCATCTCATCAACATCAAGCGGCTCGGTGCCGAGATCAACCCGTATCGCGATCCGCTTCGCCGGGCGCCTGGCGACTCTCGCCAGTTGAGCAAGGGTCAACGACCCCCGTCCGCCGCCACGGCAGGTGACGTCGCGTTGGCCGCTGCGGATGTACAACGCATCGTGGATGACTTTCTGCGCGATTTTCGGGCGCACAGTTCATGACCGAAGACGAACTCGATCGGCTCGCGTCCATGATCGCGACCGCGCTGCAGGGCGCGCACGGCAGCGCGTCGGCACCCATCACCGGTGCGGGCACGTGGCTCCCGACGCCCGTTCGCCCCGAGCCACCGGCACGCGGTGGCGAACCGCCGCTGTGGTCCGGTGCGTCGCAGAATCTGGAGGGCGTTGCCCGAGGTAGCCGCGGCACATCGGGGCGGTCGTCTTCGAGAGTCACGACCGCCGAGCTTACGAATGCGACGCGTGCGGCCGCAGCTGGTCGCGGTCGGGCGCCATTGCTTCCACCGCGCGAAAGCGGTAGCCGAGGGCCGAGGGGGGGCGCTCGCGGTCAACTCTCGATCGGCGTGCCCATCGGTGTCTCGAACCGGCATATTCATCTGTCGCCCACGCACTTTCAGCGGTTGTTCGGCACCGCTGGTCCAACCGTGGCCAGGGCGATAACCCAGCCTGCGCAGTTTGCCGCGAACGAGACGGTGGATGCGGCCGGAGCTTCGGGGAAGATTGCCGGGATTCGCGTTGTTGGGCCCGCGCGCGGAGAGACACAACTCGAGATCTCGCTCGCCGACGCACGACGCCTCGGCGTGACGCCGGTCATCGCCAACAGCGGGTCGCTCACGAGTTCGGGTGGCGGCGTGACGCTCACCGGTCCGGCCGGAACGATCACACTGGACAAGGGAGTGATCGTGGCCGCCCGTCACCTGCACCTTGCTCCTGCCGACGCCGATCGCTGGGGCATGCGCGACGGCGATCTGCTCGACGTCAAAGTCGGTGACGGGTCGCGCGCGACCACCTTCCATGGCGTGTTGGTGCGGTCCGGCAGGGCGCATGCGACGGAATTCCACCTCGATGCGGACGAAGCGCATGCGGCTTCGGTACGGACCGGTGACCGCGCGATCATTGTAGGTCGCGTGAGTAGCGGTGCACGCCGGAAGCGACTGGTAACCGAAAGTGACGTCCTCAGGTTGTCGGCGAGTGGCGGACGCATCCCCTCCGACGCGATCCTGACACCAGGCGCGCGTGACCGGGCCCGGGCGCTTGGACTGATGGAATGAGCGCCGGCTCCACCGTGTCGGAGTTTCGCGTGCGCTATGCGGAAACCGACAAGATGGGAGTCGTGTACCACGCGCATTACCTTGTCTGGTGCGAGATCGGCCGCACCGATCACATTCGGCGGTTCGGCATGACCTACGCGGAGATGGAGCGCGCTGGCCTCACCCTGGCGGTGGCTGAAGCGGAACTGCGCTATCATGCATCAGCGCAGTACGACGATCTGGTGCGCGTCGAAACCCGACTGTCCCAGGTTCGCTCCCGCACGCTGACGTTCGATTACCTCATTGCCAATGCCGACTCCGGTGAAAAGCTCGCGACGGTCAGTACCAAGCTCGTTGCCCTCGACCGCGAGGGGCGCGTGTCGGCGCTTTCAGAAGACATCCGGAGCGTTCTGGCATCGGCCGCGAGCTGACCGCGCTTTTGTTGTGCTTGCCTGGCTGCTCGCAGGCTGTACCTCACTGCGCGGCGGCTCGAGCGGCAGCCCCACGATCGCGGCGCATGCCCGGCTCCTTTCCATCACCGATAGTCGGGCGGCGGATTCCACCTTCATCGACTCGGCCCTCCGGTCAACCGAGTCACAACTTCGCGCCGATGCGACACTCGCCATCGGGCAGCTGAAACTGAGGGCGCGCGCGCCTCGGCTTCGGACGCTGTTGGCCGACGGTGACACGGCCGTCGCTGCCAATGCGGCGTTCAGTCTCGGGCTGCTGAAGGACACCGCGTCTGCTGACGTACTGGCGGCGGCGCTCGACGGCGTGCCGTCGGTTGCCGTTGAGGCGGCGTGGGCACTCGGTGAAATCGACGCACGCACGAGCATCGAGCAGGCACTCTTTCGCTTTTCAGAATCCGCGGCGCCAATGCCCGGCGCCGCAGTCAGCCAGGATAAGCGTGCATTGACCGCGGTCCTCCTTGCCGCCGGCAAGCTGCGCCCGGTTCCCTGGGAGCGCATCTCGCTGTTCCTCGGAGTCGGCGACGATACGGTTTCGTGGGCCGCCTCGTATGCCGTCTCGCGGACGCGAACGCCAGCGGCGACACGGTCACTCCTCGCACTCGTATCGGCACCGAATGCGCTCGTCCGCGCGAACGTGGCGCGTGGCCTCTCGATGGGCGCCTCGGGTGACTCGCTCGCCGAACTGTCGGTCGCGGCCCTCACCGCGCTGACCTCCGATCGCCATCCGCACGTGCGCGTCAATGCGGTGCGCTCGCTCGCCAGTTATGGACGAGCACAGGTGCCGGCGGTATTCCGGCTCATGCGCGATCCCGATGCCAACGTGCGCATCGCCGCCACGCAGAGTGTGCCTGCCGTCGCGGTCGGGATCGCCGACACGACGTGGGCGTCCGCCTGGGAGGCTGACACGGGTTTCACCTACCGGCAGGGTCTGCTGAGGGCGTCGACACAAACTGCGAATCTGCTTCCTGGTCTGCAGG
>JBKJRV010000110.1:0-3073 GCA_046593115.1 Gemmatimonadaceae bacterium | reverse complement strand
ATTCGAAGCGATGACCACGCAGCGCCAGCAGCGTGGCGAGCGGTGCGCGGATCGGCTCGATGTTTCGCTTCACCCGTGCGTCGGACAGCGTGGACCATGCTCCGGTGGTGTTCCTGACCGTCCCATCGGCGTCGATCCTCATGCGGGTGACGTTGCCGTTGGTGCGGAACTCCATCGCGCTGCTGCCGCCGCTGTCGTAGGTGATCGCGCCGTTGGCCACGCTGCCGGGTTCGCCGAACAGGATGCCGCGCTGCGACGTGGGCGCGCCGATGATCGAGATGAACACGTTGCCGGCGTCGCGCTCGGCGGTGATCACGGACCCAGGATCGGGGGTCGCTATGAGCGGTCCTTCGGGATCGTACAGCTCATGTCTCACGTGCAGCGACGATGCGGGCGTGTTCATATTGATGCCGACCCCCGCTCGCGCGCGTACCAGGAACTGATTCGGTCCGGTTGACGCAAATCGCGTCATAGCAGGCGGAGGCGGAGTGTCGGCCCATACGAAGGTACCCTCGTCTCCGTTTGCATCGCCGGAGCCAGCAATTCCATAGGCCAATTGCTGGGGACGAACATGGGCATAGCTTCCGGCCGCCAGACTGTTGTCACCTCCGGCAAGATTGAATTGTCCGCCCGGAATAGTTCCGTGACTGCCATCGATGTCATTGCGCATGCCGCCGCTTACCGTTGCGTAGGGCGCGGTCGCCTGGTTGTCCTCGCCTCCGCCGGTCGTGCTGAACACTCCAAACGCGTAGTTTCCGGATCCTCCGCCGACCGTCGCCCCCGACTGCCGAGTTTGGTTGTGACTCCCTCCCGCGATGGTTCCGTCGGTTTCGTCGGTCGAGCTAACATTGTCTCCAACGACGTTGCCTCTCCCACCCCCGATGACACCGTAGTTGTCATTGATCCTGTGCCGTCCCAGCGCAATGTCTTCCCCCCCTCCGGCGATGTTGACGCCCACGGCGGAGGTAGCGATGGTGTTGCTCAAGCTGCCAAGAATCAGATTGGGGGAGCCAGCGGTGGGAACAATGCTCAGCGCGCGAACGCTATTGACGCGAACGTTGAGAGTCCGATTGTCGATGGTCCCCAGGAAACTGCTCGCCGGGTCGGTTCCCGCATTGCCTGCTGTGTCCCAGCACACGCCGGCTTTCATGAATTTCGGATCGAGTGCCTCGCGCGCGCCCAGCGCTTCAAACCTGCCATCACTGCTGGCTACCTCGACCTGCAGCCACGCCGTCTGCAAAGTCAGCAGCGGCAAGCCGAAGTCGGCCTGCGTGGCGAAGCCGCCATCCTTCACCGCGACATCGGCAAGGGTGATTTCCCTGCCAATCCGGTGTCCGCCCTTGCGCGCGTCGTACAGCGCCATCCGCAGCCCATACGCGCCTTCGGCCGGAACGCCTGCGTCCATCAGCGAGCCGCTGTAGCGCAGCGGTTCAGCGAAGCCGGTCGCCGGCAACAGCGCGGCCAACAGGGCGAGTGCGAGGGAACAACGGTTCGGCATGACGGCATCCTCAGTGGGGGGTCATGCTGAAAGACGAAGAAAGTTCCGGACGGATGACAGATTGGGTTTTCGAAGCGATTCGCCTCGAGCGTCGCAGCGTGTCTGTGAGCCGGGTCGTGGCCCGGGCCAGCGTCCCGGACGAACGGATCAGTCGCGTGCGGGCGCGACGACGGGAACGTCGAGCAGAATCGGTCCGGCGCGGGCTGGATCGGGGATGCGCTTGAGCATCAGGAAGCGCTCACCGTCCGGGAAGACATCGTAGATGCTGATGTAGTCGCCGCTGAACAGCGCGCGCGGCGCACTGGGCGCGAGGTCATCACCTGCCGCCAGCTCAACGGCGAATATCGTACCTTGACGATAGAAAAGGAGTTCGCGGCCATCGCGCCGCCAGGCGGGGCCGCTGCCGCCCTCGTTGGTGACCTGCCAGCGCTGCGCTTCGCCGCTCACGGATTGCACATACACCTGCCCCCCTCCGGTGAATGATACGAACGAGGAATACGCGATCCAGCGCCCATCCGGCGAGAAGCGCGGCTGGATGTCCGCATTGGGCGTGCTGACCCACTCGCGGTTTTCGCCGCCGTCACTGTCGAACAACCACAGATCGAAGTTGTGCTCCACGGTGTATTGCGCGTACACGACCGAGCGACCATCGGGCGACACATCGATGTGGAGCCGGGCCCGGATACCCGCGGCCGAGGTCAACAACAACTCGCTCTCGCCGCTGCCGTCGGCGCGGCGGCGGTAAAGGGTCGGGGCCGGCGGAGTCGGTGTCTGGTGGTGCGAGTAGATGATCGACTTCCCGTCCGGCGTCCATGCGGGATGGAAGTTTTCGCCGAAATCAGTGACGCGACTCAGTGCACGACGCTCAAAATCGTAGCTCCACAGGTCTTCATCGGCGGCGGAGATCTGGAATACGGCGTGACGCCCGTCGGGACTTATCCTCACCGGGCCGTAGAAGTCGGGAGCCATTCCGATCGATTGCTCCTTTCCACTGCGATCGACGATCACCGGCTCGAGCTTTCCTCCCTCGGTCCCGGGCAGATGCACGGTCACGCCTGCCCCCGCCGCAAACTGGGCGGAACCTGTCATGGTCGAGTTGACTACGCCTTCGTACAGCGGCTTCGGCGAGCCTTTGAGCACCCGCCGCTCCGCGTCGAGAGGCGCGGCGTAGATCGTGCCCGCACGCGCGTAGTACAACGTGCCGTCGACGACGCGTGGATCGGAGCCGCCGTCGACGAGCAACGTGCGTTGTCCGGTCTTCACGTCCAAAGCGTAGATGCGTGCAGCATCGAAGCTGTCCTCCTTCTCCATCTCCGCGGCATACACCACCACGTCAGTGTCAGTAACGAAGTCAGGCCAGCCATGACTGGACTCGCCCGCGGCGACGTCGGGCACGGTCAGCACGGTCGGCTCGCCGCCCGCGGCCGACACCTGCGACAAGCCACTGCTGGGATGCGGTGTGTAGATGATTCGGTCCGGCGCGGGCCAAGCGATGCCGCAGAGGGGGTTGGGGGCTTCGGCCAGGATCGTGGCGCCGCCGCCGCTCACCGGTATCTTCTTGAGTTTCTGGTTGGC
>JBKJRV010000329.1:0-6199 GCA_046593115.1 Gemmatimonadaceae bacterium | reverse complement strand
CTCACCCAAGCACGTTTCATGAGCGCACCCAACACCGCCGAAGCGCCGAACACGGTTGCACCGGCTCGCCCGGCCTTCGGGCAGTTCTTTCTTCCCGGGCCCACTGGAGTTCACCCGGACGTGCTGAAAGCGATGCTCGCGCCGATGATCGGGCATCGGGGAAAGGGGATCGAAGCGCTCATGGCGCGCGTGCAGCCTCGCCTGCAGCAAATCTTCAGGACGAAGCGCCCGGTGTACATCTCGTCCTCGTCCGCAACGGGTTTGATGGAAGGCGCCATCAGAAATTGCGCTCGCAAGCGAGTGCTGTCCCTGGTGAACGGTGCCTTTAGTGAGCGCTTCTACAAGATCGCCCTTGCCTGCGGCGTAGAAGCGCACGCGCTCGAGGTACCCCTGGGCGAAGGGCACACGCCGGAGATGCTCAATGAGGCGCTTGCCCGCGGCTCGTTCGACGCAGTCACCGTCGCGCATTCGGAAACCTCCACGGGCGTACTCAACCCGATTCGGGATCTCGCGGCAGTCGCACATGAGTCGGGTGACGTCGCCCTGCTCGTGGACAGCGTGACAGGCATCGCCGGATCACCGGTGGAAACGGACGCGTGGCGGATGGATTTCATCCTCACGGGCTCCCAAAAGGCGCTGGCTCTTCCTCCCGGTCTGGCATTCGGCGTTGCCTCCGAGGCGATGCTCGAGCGCGCGAAGGCAAAGAAGGACCGTGGCATCTACTTCGACTTTCTGGAGTTCGAGAAATTCCAGGCTGCGAATCAGACGCCGAACACACCCGCGGTGTCGCTCCTGTATGCACTCGACATGCAACTGGCCCGCATCGAGGCGGAAACGATCGAGGGACGGTGGGCCCGGCATCAGGCGATGGCCACTCGCACATGGAATTGGGTCGAGGAGATGATCGACCGCGGCGTTTCCCTCTCGCTGCCGGCGAGGTCCGGGTTCCGCTCGCCGACTGTAACGTGCATCCGGTTGCCATCCGGACGCACCGGGCCCGAGGTGACCGCCGCGCTGAAGACCCGAGGCTTCACGATCGCGCCAGGCTACGGCGCTCTCAAGAACGAAACGATCCGCATCGGCCACATGGGTGATCACACAGTGGCCGAGCTCGATGCGCTGCTCGCGGAACTCGAAGCGATATTACTCGCGTGAGCAGCCACTATCGCGTCCTCGTCACCGACGGCATCAACGCCGACGGCCTGAAGCCGCTGAGCGCTGATCCGCGATTCGAGCTGATCACACGCCCTGCGCTCGACGCGGCCCAGCTCCAGCGCGAGCTCGCCGGGATCGACGCGCTGCTTGTCCGGAGCGCCACCAAGGTACCGCGCGAAGCCCTTGCCGGCGCTGACAAGCTGAAGGTGATCGGTCGCGCCGGCGTTGGTGTCGACACGATCGACGTCGAGGCCGCCACGGAACACGGCATCGCCGTCCTGAACGCTCCCGCTGGCAACACGATTTCCGCCGCCGAGCTCACGATGGCGCTCCTGCTCTCGCTCGTGCGCCGCGTTTCTGGCGCCGACCGGTCGATGAAGAATGGCGAGTGGGACCGGAAGAACTTCAGCGGCATAGAGCTGTATGGAAAAACGCTCGGGCTCATTGGCGCTGGCCGCATTGGCGCTGAAGTCGCCCGACGCGCGCGCGCGTTCGACATGCGCGTGCTCGCATACGATCCGTTCCTGGCGGCTGAGCGCGCCCGCTCACTCGAGATCAACCTCGGAACGCTCGAAGAGGTACTGACTTCCAGTGACGTGATCTCCCTGCATGCGCCGCTCACGGAGTCCACGGCGGGGATCATCGGCGCGGCCCAGCTCGCGATGTTGAAGAAGGGTGCGTTCGTGCTCAACGTCGCACGTGGCGGCCTGCTCGACGAACAGGCGCTGCTCAAAGAGCTGACGTCGAAACGCCTCGGCGGCGCTGCCCTGGATGTCTACGAAACCGAGCCGCTTCCCAGGGACCACCCATTCCGCTCACTCGGCAACGTCGTCCTCACTCCCCACCTTGGCGCCTCGACCGCCGAAGCACAGCAGAACGTCGCGGTCGAGATCTCGGAAGCGGTCCGCGCCGCACTCGTTGACGGTGATCTCACGCGCGCGGTGAACGCGCCGGCCATCGGCGGTGAGGAAATGCGGCGCATCCGTCCGCTTCTCGACCTCGGCCAACGACTCGGAACGCTGGCCGCCGCGCTGCTGCCGGGAGCGATGGAGGAGGTGGAAGTGCGGTATGCCGGAAGCAGCGAGAGCATGCTGCGCCCGCTGACATCCACTGCGCTGATCGGCGTGCTCAGCGAGGCGGTCGGGCGAGACGAGATCAATCTCGTCAATGCGATGCATCTCGCGGAAACGCGCGGCCTGCTGGTGCAGCGCGTCCGTCTCCCGGCGCACAGCGACTACGCGGAGTACGTGGAGCTGCGGCTGCGTTCCGCGAAAGGATCCATTCAGGTGGCTGGTGCGCTCCTCGCGCAGCGGCATCCGCGTGTGGTCCGGATCGGCGACTACCGCGTGGACATCTATCCCCGGCACACGCTGCTGGTCCTTCGCAATCGCGACGTCCCCGGAGTGATTGGCCGAGTGGGCACGGCACTCGGCGACGCGGGGATCAACATTGGCGAGTACCACCAGGCTCGGCGCGAAGCGGGTGGGGAAGCGCTGGCCGCGATCAGCCTCGATGGCCGCCTGGCGCCCGACGTGATCGAGTCGCTACGGAAGCTGCCGGAAATCCTCGAGGTCCGGCAGGTCCAGCTCGACTAGACGCGGGTGGGGTCGGTCTTCACCTGGCCTGCCTGACCCTGCAGCGTCAGGGTCCACTGGATCGCGATGTCGTGCGCGAGGGAATCGTGCACAGAGCAGTATTTCGTCATCGAGAGCTCGATCGCGCGTTCGGCGTTCTCGCGATCGATGTCGGGACCGTCGATGTGCCAGTCGAGACGGAGGCTTGTCAGGCGGCGTGGGACCGTTGTCGCACGCTGCGCGGTGACCTCGGCGGTCATTGAGGTCATTGGAGTCTTTCGCTTCTGCAGGATGTCCACGACATCGATGGCGATGCATGCCGCCAGCGCGCTGAGTAGTGCATCAACCGGACTCTGGCCGGTATTCGCCGATCCATCGAGCCGCATGACCGGGCCGCCCGGGCGCGCGGTGTCGAAGCGGTGCTCGCCAGCCCAGGTTACCTGCACTTTGGCCGGCGCGGCCGGCGAAGTGCCACCGGGCCCTGCATTCTGCAAACGTTCGCGCACCTTCTGAAGAGTGAACTTCGCCTTCTCGAAAGTGACCTCTCCCCGTCCGCGCTCTTCCTCGGTCATCGTTCCGCTCCCTGCTCGATCGGTGCACGTACCGTGTTGCCCCATTCGGTCCAACTGCCGTCGTAGTTCCGGACGGTGTTGTAGCCCAGGAGGTAGGTGAGGACAAACCACGTATGTGACGAGCGCTCGCCGATGCGGCAGTAGGCGATGACGTCGTCCGTGGGCTTGAGCCCTTTCTCGGTTTCGTAGATGGCGCGCAGGTCGTCGGCGGACTTGAACGTCCCGTCGGCATTCGCGGCGCGCGCCCACGGAACGCTCTTCGCGCCGGGAATGTGGCCGCCGCGCATCGCGCCCTCCTGCGGATAATCCGGCATGTGGAGCTTCTCGCCGGTGAACTCCTGTGGCGAGCGCACGTCCACGAGCCGGCCTTTAGCGGCGAGGTGCTTGCGAACGTGTTCCTGGAACGCGCGGATGCGATCGTCAGCGCGTGGCCCCGCGACGTACGCGCTTGGGGTTGGACGAGGCTCGTCGGTCGTCATGGGGCGTCCTTCGGCTTCCCACTTGGCGCGGCCGCCGTCGAGGATGCGGGCGTTCGCAAAACCGAACAGCTGGAAGACCCAGAACGCATACGTCGCCCACCAGTTGTTCTTGTCGCCGTAGAAGATGACGGTGGTTTTGTCGTCGATTCCTTTCGAGCGCAGCAGCGACTGGAATTGTTCGCGGGACACGTAGTCGCGCATCACCGGATCGTTGAGATCGGTGTGCCAGTCCACTTTCTGCGCCCCGGGAATGTGACCGGTGTGGAAGAGCAGCACATCCTCGTCGCTCTCGATGATGCGCAGGCTCGGATCGTTCAGGTGCTCCGCGAGCCACGCGGTGGACACGAGCGCGTCGGCGCGTGCGTAGCCTTTGGCGGCAATCTCGGGCGCGATGGCCTGTGTGGAGTCGGTAGGCATTGTGGTCGTGATTGGTACTTGGAACTAATCGGATTGAGGGGCTGATTGCCAGCGGTCCGGCGGTCAGGCCGCGCTCTCGTCCAGCGCCAGCACTTCTTCGAGCCAGCCCGCGATATCCGCGGCGGGCTTTTCCCAACCCGGCTCGGACATGATGGAATGGCCGTGCCCAGGGAACGTCATCGATCGCGCATGATACTTTCTGGCGATCGCCCGGCCAACGCGCGGAACCAGGAATTGGTCATCTTCCGCCGTGATGGACAGCACGGGACAGCGGACGCGACCCGCGTCCACGGCGATGGTTCCAACAGACATTTCGAATCCGGCCCGTCCGCTTTCCGGTACGAGCTGGGCGTATTGGCTGGCGCGTTCCTCCACGGGCATGCGGTTATACATGAGGAAGTCGGCGTCCGCCCGGGTTGGAAAGAGGGGTTTGGCCAGCAGCAGCTCGGGCAGATAGCGGACCATGCGGGTGAGCAGCCCAATGCTGAGCGGTGTGATCCACCGTGGCGGGTCGGCGCACAGCAGCACTGCAGCGATGACCGCGTTCTCCTCGGCCAACCGTTGCGCGATGATGCCGCCCATTGAGTGCCCGATCACGATGGGCCGGCCGAGGGTCGCGGCGACGGCGAGTGCGTCGGCCACGTAGTCGCGGACGGATACCTTGCCGATGTCGGCGACTTCGCGGCTGCCATGATGGCCCCGGAGATCGACGGCGTAGGTCGTAAATCCGCGCGTGGCGAAGAACTGCTGGTACGGCTCCCAGTACCATGCTCCGCCGAACATCCCGTGAATGAGCAGCACGGGAGGACGCGAGCCCCCGATCGGTCGCGTGACCCGAACGTTGAGGCCGTGCATGGTCATCGTTTCGTTCATTGGGACCTCGACATCATGTAACGTCGCTGGCTCCGGTATCGTTCGCCAGCACGAAGGGCCACCTGCACCTCGCAGGGGCGCCCGTTTCGAATCACACGGAGTGGACCCGCACGTCTTAATTTGTACTGATGGCAGTCCGCATGGATGCATACTCGAGGCACATCATCATCTGTACGGGCAGCTATTGCTCCCCGGATCGACGCGGGCGCGCCCTGTATGGCCGGCTCGCCGAGCTATTGCAGCGGGAGGATCTGCTGTTTGGGCCGGGGCGTGTGAAACGTGGTGAAACGCCATGCCTCGGTGTGTGTGGGGGCGGTCCGATCGTGGTCGTGTATCCCGAGGGCGTCTGGTACGGTGGTGTCACGCCCGAACTGCTCGAGCGCATCGTCGTCGAGCATCTGAGAGATGGTCGAATCGTGGAAGAGGCCGTGTTTCATCGGTTGTAGTGCCGATGTTCGGATCCTGGTGTTCGAGACTCGAAACGTTTGGCCAGGCAGTACTGCACTTCATCGCAAACCGCTTGCGGTCCGCACCGTGTTCCTTCACCTTGCCCAGATGACCCCGCCATCATCGTCCGGAGACATTCTGTACATCAGGCCGCTGCCCTATGGGCCGGCCGTGAGAATCCGGAGAACGAGTCCAACGGGCGAAATGCCGATCACCGCGGTGCTCGAAGTGGACCGCCGGTACGGCACGCCACGCGAGCATCAGCCTGGCTTTCCTCCGCCGCTTGCGCAGGCAGAGGGCGGCACTGACGCCGAGGTGCTGGAGAAGTTGCACGGGTTTGCGGAGGACGATCAGACTATCGTGCGGATGATGCGAGAGCGAGGGCTGCGCTAGTCGTCCTTGCCGCGGTCGCGCTGGAGCTCTTCGCGCACCGCGCGCAGGTGGCGAGGCCAGACGTGTTTCGCGAGTGTGAAGAAGTGCTCGCGTGCCGCGCGTTCGTCGGCGAGGAAGCGCGCAAGCTTGCGGTGACCTTTGCGCGTGTTGCAGGCGATGCACGCGGTCACTAGGTTCCCACCGGAGCGGTCGCCGCCCTGCACGCGCGGCTGTACGTGATCCACGGACAGCATGACCGGTTCGTGAATCAGGCCGCAATAGACGCAGCGGTACTCGTCGCGAGCAAAGA
>JBKJRV010000313.1:0-5460 GCA_046593115.1 Gemmatimonadaceae bacterium | reverse complement strand
CGCCGACGTCGTGCATCGCTCGGGGCTCGATCGTCGCTCGCTGCGCTACCTCAGCGAGTCGGGCGCCTTTGACCGCTTCGTCGCGGGGGGCCCGCTCGACCGGCGCCGCGCCGCTCTCTGGACAATGCTCGAGGAGCTTCGCGGTACGGCCGGACCGCTCGCACCTTCAACGCCGAGTGCCGCGACACCACCACTCCCGGCCATGTCGCCCTTCGAGCTCACTGAAGCCGACTATCGCATGACCGGAATCTCGCTCAATGGCCATCCCATGTTGCACCTCCGCGCCGTGCTCACGCCCAACGGCATTCTCTCGTCGCGCGAAGTGTCACGCTGCCGGGATGGTGAGCGTATTGGCGTCGCGGGGCTGGTGATCTGCCGGCAGCGTCCCGGCACAGCGAAAGGGTTTGTCTTCCTGACGCTCGAGGACGAGAGCGGCATGGTGAATGTCGTGGTCACGCCGAAGCGCTTTGAGCAGCAGGCGCTGCTGATTTCCACCGAGCCGCTGTTACTGGTCAGGGGCACTCTGCAGATCGAGGAAGGCGTCATCAATCTGAAGGGAGAGACATTTCGGGCACTGAAGGCGCAGGTAGGAGCGGAGCATGCGCGGCGGCACGATTTTCATTGAGCCGGCCCTTCTGCTTGCCTGGCTGCGACGAGCTCGATCGCGTCCAGCCAGGCGCGACGAATCTCGCTCGCGCCTTCCGCAGAGGGCTCGATGATGCTGTGCCTCCAGTACCAGCGGTCCCGAGCCTTCGCGGTCAGACCGTGACCGAGGAAGTGCTGGTGCACATCCGCCAGCACGAGCGAGCCATCGGCTGCGGCCATGGCCCGAATGGCTTCGTTCAGTGCGTCGAGATGAGGGAGCGGGACCTTGGCCACCCCGGGAAGGACGCCCGTCAGCAAGCCGGTGCTATCGGTGGGATCGTAGACCGTGGTGAGCACCAGCAATGCATTGGGACAGATTTCGCCGATGCGCTGTACCAGCAGACGATAGGCTTCGATGATATCGCGGACCGCGCGCTCCATGACGCCCGACGATGGCTTTCCGGCGAACGCGCTCAGCAGGTCGTTGCCGCCGACGGTGAGTGTCACGAGAGCACGGCTGTCGTCGCCGCGGAGCTCGGGAAGCTGCGCGCCGAACACGTCGCCGATGGTAGCGCCGTCACTCGCCAGGTTGGTGAAAGCGATCTTCGGACAACGCGTCGACAGATCGCGCGAGATGAACTCCGGCCAGTATACGGGGTCGTTTCGGTAGAGCAACGATGCTGCGCCGAGCGGCAGCTCGACGAACAGCTGTGCAGCACCTCGCCCCACTGAACCGGCGGCCTCGGTCGCATCGAGGGCCGGATACTGGTCGATGGACATCGAGTCCCCCAGCGCGATGTACCGTGTGAATTGCATGGCGGGCGAGACGTTCACGGCTGCTGTCGCACACTCGCGGGTGTCGCCCGCGCGGCGCGGGTCGCATCGTCGATCACGAGCGCGCGAAACACCATGCGCCACTCTCGAGCCTCATCGGGCGCGAGCCAGTGGACACTGTTCCTGTCGGCCAGCGCATCGACCAGGGAATCGGAAGCGCCGATGGAAGGTTGCAGCGACAGATTTCTCGCGGCTGACTGTCGCCTGCCCTTCGGCCATCCCTCGCGATTGATCCACAATCCGAGATTCGGTATTCGCGCTGCGTCTGCCGTGATCTCGAGGCGACAGTCCCCTTCCTCGATCGCGATCACCTGACGCGGCATCTCGAAGAACAGCTTGCAGGCAAATCGCCCGGACACGGCATCGGGGCGCGACATGTCGGCCAGCCGGTCGCCCAGTCGGAATCTTGGCCAGCGCTGCTCTCGTGAACCCCCGCCCAGATCGATGCCATGCTGCGCGCCAACCCGCGCAAGACTGCCTTCTGGCAGGATGATCCGGGTGCGAGGGCTCAATGGCAGCACCGGTTGCGCGGACCACACAAAGGGTATCGGGTCTCGACCTCGGTTGATCGCGACGTAGTCGAAGGTGATGGCGCCGTCGGCACTCACCTGGACGGTGCGCCGGAACTCGTAGGGCATGCGCTCGCCGGTCCACGTCGTGATGGCGGTCGGCTGGCCGTCCGTGCGCACCTCGAACTGTGGGCGCTGCGTCCACAGTTCGCCTCGTTCCGGCAGAACACTGCCGCCGAAGCCACGTACCGAACCCGGAAGTGTGCAGGCTGAACCCGTCGGGAAGCATTCGTCGAACCCGCCAGCGAAGTCGCCGTCCGCACCGTCAGGAGCCGGTGGGCCGGGAGGCTGGGCAGGGTTCGTCCACAACCACTGCCGTCCGCCCAACTCGAGTGCGGAGATCCGTCCGCCGAGCTGTGGAATGATCTCGATGCGCGACCCACCGGCGCGAAGATCGGCGTAGCCATACGGGAGCGGAGCGGCGACCGGCCTCCGGGTGCCAAGCAGACGGCGCATCCCATCGACCAGACCGCCGACGAGACTGTTCACGCCGAACCGGCGTGGCCGAGTGTCGCTACTGGATACTGCGCGGGTCGATGCCTCGCGTGGCGAAGACGCGGGCAACGGCGTCCCCGATCTTGTTGTTCGGCGTGCTGGCACCGGCGGTGATGCCGACGCGAATGGGGCCGTGAGCAGGCAGCCAGTCCGCGGTTTCCACCTCGTCGTGTGAGGCGATGGGCTGATGACTGATGACGCCGCGCTCGACATCGATACCTGTCGCGTCACCAACATGGAACGTCCTGACACGCTCCGCGCAGATCGCGGCGAGCGACATGGTGTTGCTGGAGTTATATCCGCCGATCACAAGCATGACATCGAGCGGCTCTTCGAGCAGCGCATTGACCGCATCCTGCCGGTCCTGCGTGGCGCTGCAGATGGTGTCGAACGTGCGAAAGTTCTGTGCGCGATAGTCGGGCCCGTGTGCACGCTCCATCGACTGACCCATGACCTCGCCGATGGCCAGCGATTCGCGCGCGAGCATCGTCGTCTGATTCGCGACACCAATGCGTCGCAGATGAAGATCGGGATCGAAATCGGGCGACGCCGCGTGCTGGAACTTCGACAGGAATGCAGACCGATCGCCTCGGCCCTCGATGTAGTCGCAGACCAGCAGGGCTTCCGTCATGTCGCGGACGACGAGATACCGACCGCCCGGATAGCGTTCCACCTGCGACGCGGTGGCTCGCGTCTCCTCGTGGTAGTGCTTGCCGTGGATGAGTGACGTGAGGCCATCGCGCGCGTAGGCATCGACGCGCTTCCAGACGTTGAGCACCGAGCCGCAGGTCGTGTCCACCATGACGCAGCCCAGCTTGCGCAACTGCTCAAAGTCGTGGATGGTGACGCCGAATGCCGGAAGGATGACGACGTCGGCAGGCTGCACCGACCCGAAGTCGAATCCGGCGGGCCCACCCTTCAGAAACTCCACCCCCATTTCGCGGAGCTTGTCGTTGACGTGCGGGTTGTGAATGATCTCACCCGCCAGAACGATGCGCCGGTCGGGAAACTTTCGGCGCGCCTGATACGCATAGTCTACCGCGCGCTCGACACCGTAACAGAAGCCGAACTCCCGGGCGAGCCGGACGGTGACACCCTCTACCTGGAGCGTGTAGTCCTGCGTGCGCAGGATGTCCACGAGCCGGCCGGTGTAGTCCGACGACAGATCTTCCTGGACTTCGGCCTTGAGGCCAAAGCCCTTGCGGAAGTAGGTAGGGACGGTGTCGGGCATGGACTGAATCTAGTGCCAATTGCGAGGTAGTGCGTACGCTATTGCGTATTGCGTATTGCGTACTGCGTAGACTACCTCGGGAAGCAACCCGTGGCATGCAGGGTGGTTTACGCAATACGCAGTACGCAATACGCAATTCTTTCACTATCGTTCCTCTCATGTCCGTTCCAGCCCCTGTCCAATTCGACGCCGATCTGGCTGCGCTCCAGCACGCGCTGGCGGGGGAGTATTCCATTGAACGCGAGCTGGGACGTGGCGGGATGGCGATGGTGTATCTCGCACGCGAGGTGCGGCTCGACCGCCTCGTCGCCCTGAAGGTGCTGCCGCCGTCGCTGGCGGTGCGGGCCGAGCTGCGCGAGCGTTTCGTGCGCGAGGCGCGGACGTCGGCCAAGCTGTCCCACCCGAACATCGTGCCCATCTTTCGCGTGGACGAGATTGGCGGTTTTGTCTTCTTCGCCATGGGCTACGTCGAGGGCGAGACGCTTGGCCAGCGAATCCGGAACAAGGGTCCGCTCACGCCGCGCGACTCGGTGGTCGTCATTCGTGAGGTGGCGTGGGCGCTCGCCTACGCGCATGCGCGCGGCATCGTCCATCGCGACATCAAGCCCGACAATATCCTGCTCGAGGCGGGCAGTGGTCGCGCGCTCGTGACGGACTTCGGCATTGCGCAGCTTGCCGAGACTACGTCGCTGACCCAGGACGGGATGGTGATGGGGACCGCGCATTACATGAGCCCCGAGCAGGCAGCCGGCGAGCCGATCGACGGCCGCAGCGATCTCTACTCGCTCGGCGTCGTCGCCTACTACGCGCTGACC
Source organism: Gemmatimonadaceae bacterium (assembly GCA_046593115.1). Taxonomy (GTDB): domain Bacteria; phylum Gemmatimonadota; class Gemmatimonadetes; order Gemmatimonadales; family Gemmatimonadaceae; genus JBKJRV01. The sequence goes on along the minus strand of JBKJRV010000313.1, from coordinate 931 downwards.
GGGAAGCTCCCATTCGACGCGCCGACGATGGCAGCATTGCTGGCGATGCATCTGACGCAGCCGCCGCCACCGATTGCGACGGTAGCGTCGTCGGTGCCCAGGTCTCTGGCCGCCGCGATCGAGCGCTGCCTCGTGAAGGACGCGGGCGGCCGGTATGCCACGGGCGAAGCACTGGCCGACGCCGTCACCGCGGCCGCTCAGCCCTCACGCGATATCCCGGCCCCCGTACGCGTCTGGGCATCAAAAGGGACGATGCTCGCACCGATCTATGGCGTGTGGTACTTCTTCACTATTACGGACGTCGTCAGTGGTGTCGAGCCGTCCACAATCCTTGCGATCATTGGCCCGGTGCTTTTTCACATTGGATACAGCACCTACCAGACGCGTCGTAGCCTGGAAGCGGGATACGGCCTGGAAGACTTGCAGATCGGACTGCGCGCGCACGTGGAGCAACGAGAGGAAGAGCGAGCTTACGACAATAGTCGAGAGGCACCGCTGCCGGCCCGGGTGATTCGAGACTTGTCATTTGCCGGCGTGTTGGGCGCGCTGGCGAGCGTCGTGGCGGTGTTCATCGAGCCGGGGCTGACAGAAGAGTCGCACCCGATGTTCTGGAACTGGGCCTGGACCTTCGCGATGTCGTGCGGTGCAGCCGTTGGAGGTGCGGTGGTCGGACTCGTGTATCCGGGCCGGCGGCTCAGTTCGAAGAACACGCTGGATCAACTGCGGCTGAAGTTCTGGAATGGGCGCCCGGGTCGGTTGATCGACAAGCTCGCGTCGTTCAAGCTGGATCGACGCGTGATGGCGTCTGATGCGGCACACCGTCCCACGGAGCTCGTCATTGGCCTCGCGGCAGATGCGCTGTTCGAGTCGCTCCCGAAACCGGTGCGACACGAATTGCGCGAGCTGCCTGACGTCATGCGCCAGCTCGAGG
>JBKJRV010000440.1:0-2525 GCA_046593115.1 Gemmatimonadaceae bacterium | reverse complement strand
TGGATCGCGGGCAGTGGCCGGAGCTGCTGACGGTGCGCCTCGAACGAGAGGGCAGGGCCTCGACTATTCGTCACAAATGGGCACGTCCCATACAGCGCGGAGATGTCCAGACCGGCGAGCGTGAAGGGTCATGATGCAGGTGTACCGCATTATGGCGGTCATCGCGCTGGCAATGATTGTTTCCGCCGCGTCGGTATTTGGACTGCGCGACTCGTACATCATGACGCCGCCACCGGAAAGCGTTGCCGAGAGTATGTTCGACCGACTGGCGGCGAAGCGCTTCGATCAGGCCCTCGCGGTCTGGGGCAGTGATACTGCACAACAGCCGGACGTTCAGACTCTGCGCGCGTTGCGCGCACGGATAGTCGACTCCATCGGCGAATTTGCGCTGATGGATACACAGCGTGTGAAGATGGCCAACGGGTTCTCGTTGGTGACCGGGAGCCTGAGAGGAGAGCGTGGCGACACGTTGACGTTTTCCATTCCTCTCATTCTACGACGCGGCCAATGGCGTGTCCGCGACGTCGAGATCAGATACCTCGAGGTTCCGATCAGCGCGCGGTGATCGGGATTACGAGCTTCTCGGCCGTGTGCGTTTCGGAGAAGCGCACCACCTTGGTATCGACGAGACCGGCGGCTTTCCCCGCGGCCATCACATCGCGCTCGGTCACGCTTTTCACGCCCTTGGGACGAACAACCCACAGGGCGCCATCCGGGGCGAGCGCGCCCTTCAGTTGCTCCAGCCGCGCGAGCTCCTCGCGGTCACCGACTGCAAAGAACAGCAGGTCGAGAGCCTTTTTCAGCTTTCCGATCTTTCCAACCTGTTCCTCGAGCTCCGCCAGGAACTCCGGCTCGAGTTGCCCGACCACTCCAATGCGCAGCCCTGGTTTAACACCAAGCTTGTCGAGTCGCGACCGGGGCGTCCTGATCTTCTCGGCCCACTTCTCGGCCTGTTGCCCCAGCTCGAGAGAGGTCGTCCCGGTGGGATGTTCGAGGATGAGTGTGCCGTCTTCCACCCGTACGCTCCCGATGGTGCCGAACGGAATCCGCAGGGCTGTTTCTCCGCGAACGATCAACTCGCTGGTCTCGAGCAGGACGCGAGCCACCCGGCGCTCTCCACGGTGTGTTATCTGGCACTTCGCTTCGAGACCCATCGTCAGATTTTCACTCCGAGCGACGCTGAGGCCATAGCGCCGGCAAAGCGACGCACGATGTCAGCCGCCGGCTCGACGCGGTCAACGCCGGCGACGCTCTGACCCGCCTGATAGTACTCGCTATAGGCCGTCCCCTCGAGCGACGCGCGCTTCAGCTTCCACATCGCCTGTGCCGAATACAACATGCGCATCCAGTGCTTGGTACGACGACCCCGGAGCATCCACCGTGCGACCGGGCCAGCACGGGTTCCGACACGATCGATGTAAGGAGTTCGAATAACGGCCAGTGGGACACCCGTCACCTTATCGGTGAGCACAATGTCATCGGCATCGGCATCGATGATCGCCTGCTTGTAGTCAGCATGCGTGCGGCACTCGGTGGTGGCGATGAACCGCGTGCCCATCTGCACACCCGCATATCCCATCTCCAGGGCGGACACGAATGCCTGCTCGTCGCCCACCCCCCCGGCGCACAGCACCGGCACGCCAAGGTCACGCATGTCGTCAAGCAGCTCGCGAGGAGCAACGGCCCCGGCGTGGCCTCCTGCGCGGCTGTTCACTGCGATCAGCCCGTGTACGCCTCCCTCGAGTGCCTTCAGGGCCCATTTGCGCGCGGTGACATCGTGATAGACGATGCCGCCCACGTCGCGCACGCGATCGACAATCCAGCGCGGGTTACCGAGCGACGTCACGAAGAAGCGCACGCCCTCTTCGACGGCGATGTCGAGATAGCGGCGCATCCGGTCCTGATAGACCCGCGAGGACCGCTCGGTGATGATGTTGAGCCCCACCGGCTTGTCAGTCAGCGAGCGGATGAGCTTCATTCCGGCGCGCATCTCGTGACGATGCACGTACTCCATCGAGAGCGGCTGGATGATGCCAATGCCACCAGCCTCGGAGACAGCGGCGACCAATTCGGGATTGGAGCATGGGTACATCGCGCCGCAGACTACGGGAACGGTGATTCGGGCATGCGCGAGGAAGTCAGCGCTCATGATTGCAGAGTGATACGTACTCCGGTGGCGAGTCGGTAACCGGGAGACTCGTGGTCGTGCGGCGGATGGACCGGGAATACTCTACCGCCCTCGCGCGTGAGACGCCACCGCGACAGGTTTGCTTCGGTCCTCCTCCCGAATGCTTCCTGTCGAGGCGCGCCGCATGACCAGTCCGAAATGAGCGTTGCCGAGTGGTGTGTGAATTGCGGCGCAGCCCTTCCGCTGTTGGCGAAGGGATGTCCGCACTGCGCAATGACGGTTGCCGACGAATGGGGGGCGTGGCGTCGGCACCGGGCCGGCGACGTGCAGGGTGCTGAAGCCAACGAGGTCATGGCCGAGCTGGCCGAAGTGCTTGCTCCTGCGATCCAGATCATGA
>JBKJRV010000256.1:0-3947 GCA_046593115.1 Gemmatimonadaceae bacterium | reverse complement strand
CTTTCGATCTGACGTCCGATCCGGTCCAGCGTGTCGAGCGAGGGCCCAAACACCTTGATGCCGACCGGCGTCTTGATGCCGGTGGCGAGCATGTCGAGCCGGTTCTTGATCGGCATCGACCACATGTTGCCCACACCCGGCGTCTTCACCGTGGCATTCGCCTCGGCAACGATCGAATCGTAGTTGACACCTGGCCGCCAATCCTTCTTGTCCTTGAGAATCGCGATCGTCTCGATCATCGACATCGGCGCCATGTCGGTGGCCGTCTCGGCGCGGCCGATCTTCCCCATGACCATCTGCACTTCGGGGATCCGCGCAAGCGCCGCATCGCGCTGCTGGAGGATCTGCTTCGCCTGCGTACTGCCGACGCCCGGAAAGAGCGACGGCATGTCCATGATCGCGCCTTCATTGAGCGGTGGCATGAACTCGCTGCCGATCCGCGACCATGGAAGGATCGTCACCACGAGCACCACGCCGGCAGCGATGATCGTGGGCCACCGGTGCCGAAGCACGAACTCGATGACCGGCCGATAAATCCAGATCAGGAAGCGGTTGACGGGATTCGCCGCCTCGGGCTTCACCCCCTTCCGGATGAACAGGCCCATCATCACCGGCACGAGCGTGAGGGAGAGGAGCGACGCGGCCGCCATGGCAAGCGTCTTGGTCCACGCGAGCGGTTTGAAGAGCCGTCCTTCCTGCGCTTCGAGCGCAAAGACGGGCAGGAACGAAAACGTGATGATGAGCAACGAGATGAACAGCGACGGCCCCACCTCCTGCGACGCGTCGATCACGAGCTGCCAGTGCGTCCGCGGACGCCCCTCGCGCTCGTTCCGCTCCATGTGCTTGTGCATGTTCTCCACCATCACGATCGCCGCGTCGATCATCGCGCCAATGGCGATCGCGATCCCGCCCAGCGACATGATGTTGGCGTTGAGGCCAAGCAGCCGCATGGCCAGCAGCGCCATGAGAATCCCGAGCGGGAGGGTCAGAATCGCGACCAGCGCGCTCGACACGTGGAGCAGGAAGATCAGCGTGACGATCGCCACGATGATCGACTCCTCCACGAGCTTGTTGCGCAGCGTCGCGATGGCGTCGTCGATGAGCCCCGACCGGTCATACCCGTCCACGAACCGCACCCCCTTCGGGAGCGCCGTCTCGACCTCGGCCATCTTCGCCTTGACGCGCTCGATCACCGCGCGCGGGTTGTCGCCATACCGCATGACCACCCAGCCGGTCACCACCTCGCCCCTGCCATTCAGGTCGGCGATCCCGCGCCGCATCTCGGGCCCGATCTGCACGTTCGCGACATCCCCGACGCGGATCGGTGTTCCGCCCGGCCCGCTGCCGATCGACACGTTCCGCATATCGTCGAGGCTCTCGAAGCGGCCGCGTCCGCGCACCACGTACTCGGTCCCCCCCATCTCGATCACGCGTCCGCCGACATCCTGATTCGACGCGCGCACCGCCTGGGTGACTTTCTCGAGCGGGATGTTGTAGGCGCGCAGCTTCGCCGGGTCGACCTCGACCTGGTACTGCTTCTCGAATCCGCCGAATGACGCAATCTCCGCCACCCCCGGTACCGCCGTGAGCGCGGGCCGCACGGTCCAGTCCTGAAGGCCGCGCAGCTGCGCCAGATTCAGCGTGCCCGTCGTGTCCGCGAGGATGTACTGCATGACCCAGCCGACTCCGGTGGCATCGGGGCCAAGCATGGGCATGGCGCCGTCCGGCAACTTGCCCCGCACGCCGTTCAGATACTCGATCACCCGCGAGCGTGCCCAGTACAGATCGGTTCCATCCTCGAACACCACGTACACGGCCGAGATTCCGAACTGGCTCATGCCCCGAACGAACTTGATGTTCGGCACCTTCAACATCTCGGTCGAGAGCGGATACGTGACCTGGTCCTCGACGATCTGCGGCGCCTGCCCGGGATATTCCGTCATCACGATGACCTGCACGTCCGACAGATCGGGGATCGCATCAACGGGCGTTCTCAGGAGTGCCCAGACGCCGGCGAGCGTAATCACCGCGGTGCCGAGGAGGACGAGCAGCCGGTGGTTCACCGACCACTGGATGATGAACTTCAGCATGGCCGCTATCTCCTGTCCGGCGGCATCTTCATCCCCGGCATGTTCTTCATGTCGGCGCCCTTGTCGGCACCCTCGTCCTTCGCCGGCATCTTCATGCCCTTCATGTTCCCCGCGTCACCCGATCCCATGTTGCCCATCATTGCCTTCATCACTTCGCCAAGATTCGATTCGGAATCGAGAAGGAACTGCGCGGATGTGACCACCCGCAGTCCGTTCTCGAGGCCCGAAAGAATTTCGGTGTAGTCGCCGGCGACGCGGCCGAGCTCCACCTCGTGCGGCATCAACTCGCCGTTGCGCATGTCGACGAACACCACGTTCCGGTCGCCGGTGCGCAGCACCGCCGTGCTGGGCACAGTCAGGGTGGAGCGACCTGGGATGGTGAGCCGCACCGTGGCATACATGCCGGGCTTCAGCACGCCGCCCGGATTGGCAACGGCGACGCGCGCCTTCACCGTGCGCGCTTCCTGCTGAAGCATGGGGTACACATACTCCACGCGCCCGTTGAACGGCCGCCCCGCAAGGCCCGCGAATTCGATGTCGGCCGCCGAACCCACACGCACCACCGCGGCGTCGGACTCGCGCAGTTCGGCTTCCACCCACACGTTGGACAGGTCGGCAATCGTATAGAGTGGCTCACCCGGCATGGTCGCCTGTCCCTGCACGACCTTCTTCTCGACGACGACGCCCGAGACCGGCGCGTACAGCGTGAGCGTGCGCCGTACGCGGCCGGTGCGGACGATCTCGGTGATCTGTTCCTCGGAGATGTCCCAGAGCCGCAGGCGACGCCTCGCGGCGTCGACCAGCGTGGTCGAACCCGCCGGAACGCCGGGCACGCTGCTGGTGCCGATATCCCGCTGGAGTTGTCCCGAGATCAGCAGCTCTTCCTGGGCCGCTACCAGCTCCGGCGAGTAGATCTCGAGCAGCGGGTCGCCGCGACGGACCGGCTTTCCGGTAAAATCAACATAGAGCCGCTCGACGAAGCCGCCGAACCTCGGTGCCACCTGTGCGATCTTCGTCTCGTTGAACGTGACCACGCCTGAGGTGCGCACCTCCGTCGTCAGCGGCCGGACCTCGGCGGTGCCGAAGGTGATGCCGAACTGCCGGATCTGGCTGGACGTCAGCTTCACGGATCCAGTCTCCGTGGTGCTCATGCCCGCCATGCCGTCCATGCTCCCGCCAGCATCCGTGCCGGCCATGCCGCCGGCCTTGGCGCTTCGGGAGCCTGAGTCCTTCCGCCGTACCGCGAGATTCCACAGCACCGCAACCAGCAGAATCGCAGCGACCAGGGCGACCGCAATGCGCCTGGCGCGCGGCGACATCCGCCGCAGCATGCCCATCGGACCGCCACGCGCCTGTTCCTGGCCCCCGCCCTGGCTCGTGTTCATCGGCCGATCTCCTTGCCCACGATCCGTTCGAGCTCGGCCAGATTGCTGGCGAACTCGGTGAGGACGCGGAAGTATTCGGTTTCGTAGCTGAACAGAGTGGCCTGGTTCTCGAGCAGCGTCAGAAACTCCACCTTGCCTACCTGGTAGCTCGCCGTGGCCGACGTGAGCGCGGCCCGCCCCTGCGGGATGACGGCCTTCACGTAGAGCGCGAGCTGAGCGCGTCCTCGCTCGAGCTCAGCGTCGAGGCGCGCCACCTCGGCGCGGATCTGATTTTGCTTCTCGCGATGCTGCGCTTCAAGCGAGGCCAGCGTGGCGCCCGTCTCGGCGACGAGCAGGTCCTGCCGCTGCTGCTTGCGCAACGGGATGGGCAGGGCAACCCGCACTGACACAAGGTCCGCATACCGGTCGCGCTGCCCATACTCGAGTGACACGTCGAAGTCCGGGAGGTAGTCTTTCCGCGCGAGGTCGACGC
>JBKJRV010000179.1:0-2544 GCA_046593115.1 Gemmatimonadaceae bacterium | reverse complement strand
CGAAGGCATCGACGTCGCGGCCCCGATGGGATCGCCAATCGTGGCCCCCGCCGCAGGCGTGGTATCACGCGTGGCGAGCGAAACGGGTTATGGACTGGTGCTCGAAGTGGATCACGGCAACGGCACTGTGACCAAATACGCCCACTGCTCGCGTATCGTGGTGAAAACTGGTCAGAAGGTCACGCGCGGCGAGATCATTGCCCACGTCGGGACCAGCGGCCTCTCGACCTCACCCCACCTCCATTACGAGATCCACCTCAACGGGAAGGTGGTGGATCCACTCACGTTCGTCGTTCCGGGCGCCATCCCGGACTGACGCACCAGAGCCGTGATCGAGGTTCAGGTGCCTTGGCACCCGCGACCCACAACCACGGCCCTTGATTCCGGCTTGCGAGAGCAGTGACCCGCCCCGCTCACGCAAAAATTCCCATCGCGGAAAGCCATGACCCGCCTGCTCGCCGCGAAGACCTTTCCTACGGCGTCGTCACGGGCCGCGCCGGAGCAGAGCCCGCGGACGACTTCGAGAAATCCACTGACGGCGCTTCGCGCGCTCCCGGATTGGTGACCTCGAAATACTCTCGCGTCTTCGCCCCGGTCATCTTCGCCGTGATCACCGTCGGAAACTGACGGATGTACGCGTTGTACTGCTTCACTGATTCGTTGTAGTCGTTTCGCGACGTCGCAATGCGATTCTCCGTGCCCGTCAACTCGTCCTGCAGACGAAGAAATCCCGCGTCCGCCTTGAGCTGCGGATAGGCCTCGGCGATGGCCAGCAGACGCCCGAGACCCTGCGTCAGCGTTGCATTGGCGTTCGCCATCTGCGCGGCGTCGCCACTCTTGATGGCCCCCGCCAGTCCGGCACGGGCCGTCGCCACCTGTGTGAACACGCCTTCCTCATGCGCCGCATAGCCCTTTACCGTCGACACCAGATTCGGCACCAGGTCAGCGCGACGCTGCAGCTGTACTTCGATGGACTGCCTGGCGGAGTTCGCCTGCTCATCCAGCGTTTGAATCGTATTGTACCCGCAGCCGATCGTGAACATCGGAACGAGGACGGCGAGCAACGAACGTCTCATGATGGTATTCCTCAAGATCGTGAATGGTCGCGAATGACTGCGATCAGCCCGTGAAGCTGAGCTGAACGGAATACGTGCCGTTCTTCACTGCTCCCGGAGCAAGCTTCCACGCCTGCGCCGTCCGCTCGTTCAGGCACTTGTTCACTTCCCGCCCGGTGCCCGACGACCAGTTTGAATCGCCGACGCGCGCCGCGGTAATCCCTTCGGCGCCCACCGTCACCACCATCGCGACGTTGCCACGAAGTGAGGGATCCGCTTTCTGACCCTTCTCCTGGAAGCAGAACTTGGTAACCGACTGTGACCGCTGGACCGCCTCCATTAACGCCGCTGGCGCCGTAGGAATGCTGGCAGCAACGCGCGGGGCCTTCGGCTGCGGCAGTTTCTTGAACGTGTCGGGTGCCGCCTCCGGCAGGTCTGACTTGATACCGCTGAGATCCACAGGCATGGTATCGATCGGAGTGGTGTCGCGCACGACTTTCTTCTTGTCGCCCGGACACGCGAGCGTCGCCACCAGCAAGGTGAAGAGCACAATGCGTTTCATGTTCGATCCTTTCATAAGCAGAACGTGAACCTTCATCACTTCAGGAATCCGCGATAAAGCGATCCAGATACCGGATCAGGTGCTCCAACCCCGTGAGGTACCCCGCAAGCACGGCTGACGCGTCACTCGCTGCAAGCTTCTGTTCTCCGCGCACATGCCGGACCACTCGCGCGAATGGCGTTCCCTCGAATCCCGCCCGGGTCGCCATCGTTTCGCTGAGCGCAAGATAATCCGTGGACGGTACCTCTCCATTAAGACGCGCGACCGCCCGAAACAGGACCATCAACGCACTTAAACTATCCTCCAGCAGCTGGATTTGCCGCTTCCCATCGCCACCCGCGGCCATGATCCCCTGGCGCATACGCAGCAGCTTGCCCATGGCCTGGTTCTCGACCTGGAGCCGCAAATGGCCCCGGTCCACGGTAATGCCCTCGAATGGGGCGCTCCCGTGCAACACCCGGTGCCGCTCCAGGATATCGGCATACTCCATCGGGAAGATGTCCGCCGATGCCTGCCACTCCGCCGCCGTCATCGTCATCGGCGGGGGGTTGCCGCTCTCGCCCCAGGCCTGCGCCACCGCACCCGCCGCACGCAGCTGATCCAGTCCCAGTTGCTGGACGATCACCAGCACGTTGTAGTCCGATCGTTTCGGTATGTGCTCGCCCGCCGCGGCGGACCCGTACAGCACCACCGACCGCAAATTGTCGCCGTACGCCTTCTTGAGCTGGACGACGAGCTCATCGAGTGTCATGGTTGCCATGGTTACCAGCTCGAGCCTCCGCCACCACCGCCAAATCCGCCGCCACCTCCGAAACCACCAAAGCCTCCCCCGCCACCACCACCAAACCCACCTCCCCCCCAACCACCCCCACCCCCGCCGAATCCTCCCCCCGGAATGATGATGGGGATCGGCAAACACCCGCCACA
>JBKJRV010000167.1:0-4281 GCA_046593115.1 Gemmatimonadaceae bacterium | reverse complement strand
ATCGAGCGTGAACTCGGTGCCGGCGGGATGGCGACGGTCTATCTCGCGCACGATTTGAAACACGATCGCAAAGTCGCGATCAAAGTTCTGAAGCCGGAACTCGCCGCGGTGCTTGGTGCGGAACGGTTCATTGTCGAAATCAAAACAACAGCCGCGTTGCAGCATCCGCACATTCTGCCGCTGTTCGACTCGGGGGTTGCCGACGAGCTGCTGTACTACGTGATGCCGTACGTCGAGGGCGTCTCGCTGCGCCATCGCCTGCAGCGGGAGAAACAGCTTCCGATCCAGGAAGCGGTGCGGATTGCCAGTGAAGTTGCGAGTGCGCTCGATTACGCGCACCGCCAGGGCGTGATCCACCGCGACATCAAGCCCGAGAACATCCTCCTGCACGACGGGCAGGCGCTGGTGGCGGATTTCGGGATCGCCCTCGCGCTCAGCGGTGCCGGCAATCGAATGACGGGTACCGGTATGTCGCTCGGCACGCCGCACTACATGTCGCCCGAGCAGGCGATGGGCGAGCGCGAGATCAGCGCCGCCAGCGATGTGTACGCGCTCGGCGCCGTGACCTATGAGATGCTCGTGGGGGAGCCACCCTTCACGGGTCCGACGGCGCAAGCGATTGTCTCGAAGGTGATCACTGATAATCCCCGCCCACTGCTTCCCCAGCGTCATACCATTCCGGCGCATGTGGAGGCGGCCATTCTCACGGCGCTCGAGAAGCTGCCAGCGGACCGGTTCGCGAGCGCGGCCCAGTTCGGGCAGGCGTTGCGCACGCCCGGGTTCACCGGAGCGCGCGCGATGGGAGGCACCAGCACAGTCGCTGCGGGAATGCCGTGGGCGCGAACGCGGCCCGCGGCCACTGCGTTCGGCGCGGTGGCGCTTGCGCTCGTTGCCGTCGTCGCCTTTATCGGCGGCCGGCTCTCGGCCGAGCGACGCGCGCCAGCGAATGGAGTGGGGCGTTTTGTCGTGCCGACCGGCGGAGACCACCGGATTGCCGGCGCCGTGTTCAACTCCATTGCGCTCTCTCCCAACGCGAAGACGCTGGTGTACATGGGTCAGAGCGCACGCGGGATCCAACTGTACCGCAGGCGGCTCGATGAGCTGACGTCGGCACCGGTCGCCGGTACCGAGAACGCGGTGAGTCCGTTCTTCACGCCGGATGGGCAGTGGATCACGTTCCTTACCGCCAACGGAATCAGGAAGGTCAGCGTCGAAGGTGGCTCACCAGTTCCAGTGTCTACCGCAGGCCTGACACCGCAGGCGGCGATCTGGCTTGACGACCATACGCTCGCCATCACCGGACCGGACGGAAAGCTCTATCGAGTAACGAGTGACGGAACGAAAACTGTCATCGCGTCCCCGAACACCGTTGCCGGCGAGAACGCGCTGCTCGTGGCTGACATGCTTCCCGGCGGGAGGAACCTGCTGGTGATCGCCGCGCCGGGTGCTGGCATCTCCGGCCGTCTATTCGCCGTGGATATGAAGTCCGGCACCAGGACGCTCGTGATCGATCAGGTGGTGAGCGGAGCGGGGTACGATGCAGGCCATCTGGCCTGGGTTCAGCAGGATGGAACACTGATCGCGGCGGCATTCGATGCGAAACGACTCCGTCTCACGAGCGCGCCGGTGACGCTGGCGCAGCGCGTGCGCCTCAGCGTTGGCGGCCCCCCGCACTTCCACGTGTCCCGGAATGGCGCGCTCGTGTATGTGCCGGAGATGCCGTTCGAGCTCATGCTGGTGGACCGGCAGGGAAAGGGACAACCGCTCAGTAACCTCCAGCGTCGCTTCCATAGTCCGCGCTTTTCGCCGGACGGCCGCCGCCTCGCGGTGGACTTCACGCAGCAGGGCAGCCGGGACGTCTGGACCATGGACCTGCAGGAGCAGACTCTGTCGCGGCTCACGTTCGACGACGACGGCCATGATCCGGTGTGGACGCCGGACGGCCGCAAGGTCGCGTATGCCACTGCACGAGCGGGTGTGATCGGCATGTTCCTCCGGGACGCCGATGGCACCGGCGCCGCGGAGTCACTGTACGTCGGCCCCACGGCGCAAACGGTCGGGGCGTTTCCGTCAAGTGGTGACCGCGCGATCGTGATCTCCACCGGCACGGCCAGCAGCTTCGATCTTTCGACGATTCCTCTCAAGGGGGGCGGAGCGCCGCAGGCGTTTCTCGCATCGCCGTTCCTCGAGGCATATCCGGCCATTTCCCCGGATGGCCGCTGGCTGGCGTACGTGTCCGATGAGTCCGGCCAGTCCGAAGTCTACGTGCGTCCGTTCCCCGGGCCCGGCCCCAAGGTGACGGTATCGCAGAATGGCGGCTCGGAACCGGTGTGGTCCCGCAATGGGCGTGAATTGTTCTACTTCGGTTTTGGGCGGGAGGGCGCTCCGCTTATGGCCCTTGGCGTGCAGACCGCGCCGTCCTTTCGGGTGACATCGCGGACCCCGCTATTCGATGTATCGGAATACGAGGCAGGCACTCCGCACGCGAACTACGATGTGGGCCCCGACGGACGCTTCGTGATGGTGCATCAGGGCCGGCTGTCCGAGATCGTGGTGGTGCAGAACTGGGGAGAGGAGATCCGCCAGCGCGGATCGGCGCCGGCGACTCCCTAGCTAACCGCGAGGGGTTCCCGAGACTATTGCGTACTGCGTGCTGCGTAAGAAAAACCCCGGGAGGACCAGTAGAGGCTTCCCGAGGTTCGTTACGCAACACGCAGTACGCAATACGCAACAGGCTATAGGTTACTTCTCCACTTCCACCACCGCCGTCATTCTCTCGCCCTTCCGCAGGAACTCGATGTCATTCCTCGCATCGGCGCGGAAGTGCATGCGGGCGCTGTCACCATTTCGCACCTGCTTGCCGTTCACGCTGAGCAGCACATCGCCGGCACGAAGCGCATCGAACGGCGATTCCGCCTGCAGCACGAGCAGGCCGCGATCAGCGCCCTGCCCGAAGTACGAGGCAAGATCCGCATTCACCTTCGTCACGCACAGGCCCGGTATCTCGAGCGTGTAGTTCGCGCCGAAGCCGCTCACGTTCATGCTGCGTGAGTTGCCCGGGCTGCTCGCAATCTCCCGCCACTGCGACGCCGCCTCGGAGCTCGATGCCCTGCAGCGATCGTCGCCATCCAGCATGCTCGCCGCACGGGGCATGCGGGCCCGAATCCTGACACCGCCAAGGGCTCGAGCGGCCTGGTACGCCGCCCGCTCCGCGTCCACCGCGGCGCGCGCGATCACAGGCTCGACGTTCTGCACCGCCGAGCGCGCGGATTCGACCGCGCTCTCGATCGCGATCCGCATGTCGTCGCCGAACTCAAATCCGAAATCCGAATCCTCATCCATGTCGATTGTCATACGGCCTGGCCGACGCATGATCATCGGCGGCTTTGGCGCACGGGGCGGCGTCATCATCACGCCGGGCATCATGAACGACCCGCCCTCGCCAAACGAGCCGAAGCCGAAGCTGCGCGAATTCCTGTACAGGTCCGACGAAGCCACCGTCGTCACCTTCATGTTCCTGAACTGACCGTTCGCGTAAACACGCAGGTCCACGGACTCACCCGGCTTGATGGTACGCATCACGCGGCGGAAGCGATTGGACTTGGCGCTCATCATGTAGCCGTCGCCGGCATCCTCGCGGCTCACGCGAAGATCCTGGCCGTTGATCGCCCCAATCCGATTCCCTTCCTCGAGCCCCGCTTTCGCGGCCGGCCCATCATCACTGATCGAGACGACGAAGACGCCGAGGGTGTCGCGCTTGCTGCTGCCACCGCCGAAGTTGAGGCCGAGCACCGCGCGCTCATCGTCATCCATGCTCATCCGCCGGCTGGCGCGATGCTCGAGCTCGCTCAGCTCCTCGGTATCCACGGTCTTCACCTTCACCGTCTTCGTCTGCCCGTTCGCGTAGATCTTCAGATCGGCATCCTGCCCGGGCGTGATCTTGCGAAGCTCCCGAATAAGACGACGGGTCATCACCCCGTCCATGTCGTTCTCGCCGGCATCGGCGCGGGAGAGCTGAAGACTCACGCCGTTGATCGACACGATCCGGTTCCCCTCTTCAAGACCCGCCTTCTCGGCCGGACTCTCGGAGACAACCGACTGAATGAGCAGACCGAGGGTATCGCGGCGGCCGCTGGCCGTGGTGTTGACCCCAAGCGCCGCGCGATCACCGTCGCCGCTGCTGCTTGTGCGATAATAGGTGCGCGTCTTGGACGGCGACTCATTCTGGTCCTTCGACTTCGACGACTGCGCCGTTCCGGACACGCTCACTGATCCCAGGGC
>JBKJRV010000312.1:0-6983 GCA_046593115.1 Gemmatimonadaceae bacterium | reverse complement strand
GTGCGGGATGACTGTGATCGGTGCCTGGCTGGCTTACACCAGGAACCGCTTCACGAACTCCTCCATCCGTGCGACGTCGATGCTCGCGTCCTTGCAGGGGCCGTTGGGCAACTGCATCGTGAGACCGAGCACGGGCACCCGGCCCGCGACGTCGTGCAGACCGCTCACCATGTCGCGCTCGCATGCGACAGCCACTACGGCCCTGGGACGGCGCTCCTTGATCACGCGCCGAGCGAGTTGGCCGCGCGTCGCCACGAAGGTGTGGACGTTGTAGCGCTTCGCGATGTCGAGCACCGAATCCAGTGCAGCGCGAGACAGGCAGCGGGGAATCAGGATCAGTAGCTCGTCGGCGCGAACCTTTCGCGTTCGCGCCATGGCGAGCCGATCGTAGACGACCACTGATGAATGCTGCGTCCAGTCCCGCTGCACGCCGAACAACTCGCTCACGGCTGACGCCAGCGGCATCAACCGCGGCATCAGCCCCCGCTCGGCCAGCTTCGACGGAAGCAGGGCGCGCTTGGTGACATACGAAGCGCCGATGACCGCCAGCCAGAGCATCGAGAGGCCGCCCGCGATGCCTGAAGCGAGCAGCATCGTGCGCGGCAGCCAGCCGGCAATCAGTGCCAGGCGCGGGGCCACGAGATAGAGGAGCGCCACCGCGACCATCAGGGCGAGCGCCAGGCCGATGGCGGTAAAGAGGAAGTAGCGTACCGGGCCGGTGCGGAAGTCTCCACCGTTGGCCAGCGGAGCCCCATCCCATTCGTCCCATTCATGGCCGAGGCGACGGTCGGTTTCAATCTTGATCAGGAGCCCGGAGTGGCGGGGCGTTTCGGGCGCGGTCATGGTTTATGGATGATGCCCTGACGCCGAGATGCTTGTCAACGGATTGCGTTATGCTATCCTCCTCATGATGCGCGCCTGCACTGTCACATCTCGTCGCTCTAGCCCCGCGCTGCTCGGCGACCGGGATCGGCCCGCGTGATGAATCCCGAGGGGTTCCGCGGTGTGTTTCGCAGGGATCTGGACGCGCGCGGCGTGTACAGCGAGGCGGCTGGCATCATGCGGGTGATTCCGCTGGCCGTCGCGGTTCCTGAAGACGCCGACGATGTCGCCGTGCTCGTGACGTGGGCGAGCCACGAGGGCGTTGCACTCATCCCGCGCGGATCCGGAAGCGGGATGGCGGGCGGGGCGATCGGGCCCGGAGTGATCGTCGACCTCGGACGACTGAATTTCATTGATGAGGTGGATGTCACCACCCGTCGCGTGCACGTCGGCGCCGGTGCCATTCGGGACCACGTGGATGCCGCGGCGCGCACGCACCGTCTGCGTTTCCCTGTCGACCCATCCAGTGGAGCGTTCTGCACGATAGGCGGAATGATCGCAACCAACGCCGCTGGAGCACGCGGCCTGAAGTTTGGCTCCGTGCGACGCTGGGTCACGGCACTCGACTGCGTCTTCGATGATGGCGAACGCGCGACCATTCGCCGCGGCCAGCGGCCGCCGCCGGTTGCCGCGATCACGCGGTTTCTCGAGCAGGCGAAGCTGTCGATCATGAGCGATGAGGGCCTGAAGTCCATCGCACATGAGGGCGTGAGCAAGGACTCGTCGGGCTATCGCATCGCGGAGTACGCGCGGAGCGGAGATCTCGTCGATCTGCTGGTAAACAGCGAGGGCACCCTCGCGATTTTCACGGGCGCGGAGCTCGAGCTTGCCCCGGTCGCCGCCGCAACCGGGAGTCTGCTGGCCAGCTTCCCCAGCCTCGAGGGCGCGGTCCAGGGAGCGATCGGCGCTCGACAGGCGGGAGCGACCGCGTGTGAGTTGATCGATCGCACCTTTCTCGAGGTGGCCGCGGCGGAAGGCGGCAACACCGGAGTCGCACTCGGCACCGAGGCAGCGCTGCTCCTCGAGGTCGAAGGCGAGGACCGCGATGAGGTGACCGCGGCCATCAGAGTGCTCGAACGCGCCTGCATGCGAGCCGGTGCATCCGCAGTACAGGTCGCCATGACACCGAAACTGGAGCACGATCTCTGGGCATTGCGCCACGCCGCCAGTCCCATCCTCAATCGGCTCGACCCAGGACTCAAGTCGATGCAGTTCATCGAGGACGGGGCCGTCCCGATCGCGAGGCTCGGTGAATACGTGCAGGGCGTTCGCGACGCGCTGGCAGGTCACGGTGTTCGCGGCGTGATCTTCGGGCACGCCGGTGACGGGAACGTCCACGTGAACCCGTTGATCGATGTGAGCATTCCCCATTGGCGCGATCGGATCGCGGAGCTGCTGGAGGAAATTACCGATCTCACGGTCTCGCTGGGCGGGACGCTTTCAGGCGAACACGGCGACGGCAGGTTGCGGACGCCCTTGCTCTCACGCGTCTGGCGGTGGCCGGCGGCTCCAATGTTCCTTGCCGTGAAGCGCGCCTTCGATCCAAAGGGAATTTTCAACCCCGGAGTAAAGGTCCCGTTGACGGGTCAAACGTCGCTGGGCGACATCAAGTACGATCCCGAGTTGAAGCCGCTGCCCATTCTGGCGCGCGCCGGCCTCGACATCGTGGAGCGCGATCGGGCCTACGCCACGCCTCGGCTCGACCTCCTGGTGACCCGGCGCGTTACTCCCGTTGGAGGCATCCGCCCGCCGACCCCATGACGGACGGAGCTACCGTATCACGCCGTCGAGCCGCCCACTATGAGGTCGTAGCGCTGCACAGCCAGGACGTTGAGCCGTCCAGGCATCAGGACGTCGGGCCGCCCAGCCGGCGCCGGTTGGCGCGACCACCGGCGGCAACACCCGCGCCGACGCCGAGCCCGAAGAGCACTGCCGTCATTGCCCCGATGGGAAGCAGCCAGACCACGGGCGCGGCGAGCAGCGCGGCGCCTACTCCGGCGATCACGGGCGCGAGCGGGCGCTGAGCCGCGTCCACGTACGTGAGGCGGCGCCGAACGAAGTCCCGCGCCTGAAAAAATCCGAAGGCCGCGGCGCCCACCGTGACCGCCAGCCAGATCAACTGCATCATAGGTCGCTCCCGCAAATAGGTTCTCGTAGTTCCCTACGACAAACCGCCCCGCGATGTTTCGCGGTTGATGGTTCGCAGTTCATAATTCGCGGTTGATGGTTCGCGGTTGATGGTTCGCGGTTGCGCCCATGGTTCAGCGGCGATTGCTTTCGCCGTCACGCTGAGCAACCTCCGCCTGCCCCGATCAAACCATGCAACTGTTCACCGAGCCGCGCGTCACACTCATTGCCCGCCCCGCTTTTGCGGAGCCGCAACATCTTCCCGTCTCCTGGCTCGGCGAGTCGAGCGACGGCGAGCGGCTCGCGGAGTTCGCCGGCCGGCTGTGCTACATGAGCCAGCGTAACCCTGCCAATC
Source organism: Gemmatimonadaceae bacterium (assembly GCA_046593115.1). Taxonomy (GTDB): domain Bacteria; phylum Gemmatimonadota; class Gemmatimonadetes; order Gemmatimonadales; family Gemmatimonadaceae; genus JBKJRV01. The sequence goes on along the minus strand of JBKJRV010000312.1, from coordinate 3,619 downwards.
GCTCGACGCGCGACTATCTGGAGAACATCAAGAAGCAGGGACATGGGAGCGTGCTCGAGCACGCGAACTACTCGGTGCTCGTCGAGGGAGTGAGCCGGTCGCTCACCCATGAGCTGGTCAGACACCGCGCCGGCTTCGGGTATTCGCAGCTCTCACAGCGCTACGTGGATGAGTCCGAAGCCCACTTCGTTGTACCCCCGGCCATTGTCGGAGATGCGGAGCTCCTGGCGGTATGGAAGACGCAGATCGAGAGCGCGCAGCAGAGTTATATCCAGCTGGTAGAACAGCTCATGACGAAGTACCAGTGGGTGGCGGACAAGGTGCATCGCCGCAAGATGGCGCGTGAAGCGGCGCGCGGCGTACTGCCCAATTCCACCGAGACGAAAATCGTCGTCACGGGGAACGCCCGCGCCTGGCGGACGATGCTCGAGCTCCGGTCGAGCGAGGGCGCGGAGCTCGAGATCCGGAGGATGGCCGTGGCCGTGCTGCGGCTGCTGTCGGCGGAAGCGCCCGCCTTTTTCTCTGACTTCGAGGTGTACCAGGGCGACGACCGCCGAGAGGCAGCGCGCATCGCCTACCACAAGGTCTAAGAGCTTTCGCCCCGGCGGTAAGACTCGAATTCACTTACGCAGCACGCAGCACTCTCGACGCACCACGCACTTACCCGTCTTACCCCTGCTGCACTCCCTCCGCCCAGCTCGCGGCGGTCAGCGCGCCGAGCAGCCCGCGAAGGCGCGTCCCGTCGCCTCCGATCGCGTCCAGAAAGTCATCCTCGGTCTCCTTGATCGTGAAGGCCGCCGCCCGCGCCAGCTTTCGTCCCGCGGCACTCGGCAGCAGCGCGTGCGCACGGGAGTCGCGCGGGTGATCGGTTCGCCGGAGCAGCTTCCGGGCGTGGAGGGCGCGCACGATCTGCGACGTCATCATCGCGTCGGTGCGAACATGCCGCGCCAGCGCCCGCTGGGTGATTGGCACTCCATCGCGGGTGAGCCATACCACGCCGGACAGCAGGAAGAACTGCATCGGGGTGAGCGCGAGCGGCGCGAGCGCCTTCCGCTGCCGCCGCTGCCAGAGGTGCGTCGCCTGCCCGAGGAGAAAGCCGGCACTTTCCTCCGGGGCACTGAAGAAGGCAGGGAGTCGCTTGGGCATCTGAGGGGCGGGTTGGATGGGGATCGGCGGCGATTGTGCGCCAGGTCACCGGCCAGGTTGCCCCGACCAGTGCTATGTATGCTTATTATAAGTGCCTATACAATCAATTTCCATAGGTCTTTTTCGAGAAAAATGCCCAATTCCGATAAAAAATCATTGCGCGACAAAATCAGCGCTTGTATCATTCCATCCGAATCGCACTGGCTCTCCATCACCCTTGAGAGAATCAGCCGCGAGTCGAGTGGAGCGACATGACGCGAATCGGGTTCGCCTACAATCAAAAACCTGTCGAAGACGCCGAGCCGATCGAGCACGATGCGATCGAGCGTCCCGACGAAGAGCCTCCCAGTAGTCGCCGGGACTCTGAGTCCCGGTCCGCCGCTTCGCCGGTTCCAGCCGGCGCCGCTCTCGCCTCGGCGCTCCCCACGAACGACCAGTTCGCCGAGTGGGATTCCCCCGCGACCATCGGGGCCGTCGAGTCCGCCCTCTCCGCCCTCGGCGACGTCGTCCGCCTCGAAGCCACCGCCGATTTTCCGGAACGCCTGCGCCGCGCCCGCCCCGATATCGTCTTCAACATCGCGGAAGGCCTGCACGGCGTGAATCGCGAGGCCCACGTCCCGGCCATCTGCGAGTTCTATGGCATCCCGTACTCCGGCAGCGACCCCTTCACGCTCTCGCTCTGCCTGGACAAGGCGCGGACGAAAGAGACGCTCGCCTTCCATCAAATCCCCACCGCACCGTTCGGACTCGTGCGGTCCATGACGGACTACCGGCGCCTCGAGAAGACCATTGCCCGGCGATCACGCTCGCTCGCCCGCTCACGCTCTCGCCGGGGCCTGTCGCTCCCTCTGTTCGCCAAACCGGTGCACGAGGGATCGTCCAAGGGCATCACGGAGAAGAACCTGTGCCGCACGTTCGCCGAGCTGGAGGAACAGGTCGGCTACCTGCTGCAAACCTACGAGCAGCCAGTGCTCATCGAGGAATTTCTTACCGGAGCCGAGTTCACCTGCGCCGTACTCGGCAATGCCGCGAACGCCCAGGTCCTCCCCATCGTCTCCATCAACTTCGACGCGCTGCCCGAAGGCGCCGTCCCGATCTACGGCTACGAAGCCAAGTGGCTCTGGGACCGGCCCGAGAATCCGCTGGACATGTTCGCCTGTCCGGCGCCGATCACCGAATCGCTGCGCGCTGAAATTGTCGCCGTCACCCTCGACGCCTATCGCGTCCTCGGGTGCCGCGACTGGTCGCGCATCGATGTCCGGCTGGATGTCACCGGCCGCCCCAACGTGGTGGAAGTGAATCCGCTCCCGGGAATCCTTCCTGACCCGGCAGACAATTCCTGCTTCCCCAAGGCGGCTCGCGTCGCCGGAATGTCCTACGACGAGTTGATCCAGGCGTGCCTGATCGCGGCCGCCAATCGTCAGAGCGTGTCGTTGCCGTCATCCGCGTCGCGCGCCCGCGTTTCGCAGGCGTCGTCCGTCGCCGGCACCGAAGTATCGAGCCGGCGCGTCCGGCATGCAGTCGCAGGCTGACAACCGCCATGGAGGACGCATGAAGATCGCGGTTCTATTTGACGGAGCGTCGGCGCTCGGCAAAACGCCAGACCTGCTCATCCTCGCGACGGTCGAAGCCGTCGAGGCTGCGCTGGCGAGCGAAGGCAACGAAGTCGTCAGGCTGCCGGTCAATCCCGATGGCCGCTGGATGGAACGCGTTCGCAAGGGGAAGTTCGACCTCGCGTACAACCTGTGCGAAGGCATTGATGGCGTCGCCGAGCTCGAGCCCTCGGTCATCGCCATTCTGGAAATGCTGCACGTTCCCTACACCGGCAGCTCCAGCTGGACGACCGCGATGTGCCTGCGAAAGCATCTCGTGAACGCCATGCTCGACCGCGCCGGCCTGCCCGTACCGCGCTGGGCCCTCGTGCGTCGCGGTGACACGCTGCCGGTCGTAGGCTTTCCGGCCATCGTGAAGCCAGCCGCGGAAGACGCCTCCATCGGCATCGAGCAACGTTCGGTCGTGCGCACGGTAAAGGCGCTGAACGATCGGGTGAACTCCATGCTCGAGATCTGGGACGAAGTCATTGTCCAGCGCTACGTAGACGGGCGCGAAGTGAACGTCGGCATCGTCGGCAACGACATCCTGCCCATCGCCGAGATCGACTTCGCCGACATGCCGAAGGGGATGTGGCGGATCGTGACCTACCGCTCCAAGTGGTATGAAGGCACCGTGGACGACCTCGGCGCGCAGCCGCGGTGTCCCGCAGACCTGTCCGCCGAGATGGCGGCTGACCTGCGACGGGTGGCGACGGCGGCATGGAGCGCGGTTGGCGGCGAGGGGTACGGCCGCTGTGATTTCCGCATCGACCGGAATGGCCGCCCGTGGCTGCTCGAGGTCAACGCCAACCCCGACTTTTCGCCCGACGCCGGACTGGCCCGCATGGCCCGGGTGGCAGGCACCGACTACCCCGCGCTCG
>JBKJRV010000274.1:0-13313 GCA_046593115.1 Gemmatimonadaceae bacterium | reverse complement strand
CCCAAAGCGGGTTGCACGTGTCGACAGCGCCTTCGCCGGGAGTGAGTGCTGCAGGAAGCGAGGAGGGACCCCGGAGGAGCAACGTTACTCCACCTGCCGCAACGCGCGCGGTCGCGCCCTTGCGTGCTCCGGACGAGCAGTCGGATCGCGCGGTGCCTCTCGAGACAACGGCGCTCGCCGATCGAGTCATCGCGGACGCGGGCGCTCCGGTGAAGCTGACGCTGGATCTCCACCGGGTGGTAGAGCGATGGGACGAGATTGTCCAGAAGCTGGCAGGTGGTGGCCGGACGAGTCTTGCCGGCGTGCTCCGCGGGGCAATGCCGGTCGCTGTAACCGCTCGCGGCGAAATTACGATCGAGCTCGATGAGCCCAACGAAATCGCGACACGAGCGTTCGAGTCCGGCCGCGCGGATCTGCTCGCTGCGCTGGCAGCGGTTTTCAGCGGGGTGGAGCGAGTAGCCCTGCGACTGCCGATCGCGGCCCCGCAAACTCGCGGCACGCGTCGCGAGACGGAGGCCTCGGCTCGCGCAGAGCGTGTTGCCTCCTTACGGAAAAAGGATCCACTGCTCGGCGCGGCAATCGACGCGCTGGACCTCGATCTTATCGAGTAGCGACTAGATTGCTGTCACGCATGCAGGTCAATCCTTCCCGTTCATTTCTCACAGCGTACACATGACCGACTTTATGAAGCTCCTGCAGCAGGCGCAGGAGATAAAGGGCAAGATGGAGCAGATGCAGGAAGAGCTGCGTCAGAAGTCGGTTACCGGGACGTCTGGCGGCGGCATGGTGACCGTCGAGGCCGACGGAAAGGGCGACGTTCGAAAGATCCGCATCGATCCCAGCGTCGTGAATCCGGCCGACGTGGAGATGCTCGAGGATCTCGTTCTGGTTGCGGTGACTGAGGCACAACGCAAGGCGGCCGAGTTGGCGAAGGAGGAAATGGGTCGGCTCGCCGGCGGTCTTCCGTTCAAGTTGCCGTTCTAGGTGTCGGCCATCGACGCGCTGGCGACGGAGCTGGCGAAGCTGCCCGGGATCGGTCGCAAGACGGCGATGCGCCTGACGTACCACCTGCTGAAGCAGCCAGGCGATCAAAGCAAGCGGCTCGCGGAAGCGCTCATCACGCTGGCGGATCGCGTGCGGCCCTGCTCGCGCTGCTTCAACCTTACTGAAGACGAATTGTGCGCCATCTGCCGCGACGAGCGTCGCGACCGTGGGATCATTTGCGTGGTCGAGGAGGCGAGTGACATCGGTGCGATCGAGCGCACGGCGGAGTTCCGCGGGGTATACCACGTCCTTGGCGGGCGCTTGTCACCGCTCGATGGCATCGGACCGGAAGACCTGACGATCCCGCAGCTGGTGGATCGCGGCGCCACCGGGGACGTGCGCGAGGTATTGGTCGCAACGAACCCCAGTCTGGAAGGAGAAGCGACGGCGCTGTATGTTCAGCGCCAGCTTGCACCGTATCCGCTGTCGGTGACGCGCATTGCACGGGGATTGCCTGTTGGCGGTGATCTGGAATACGCGGATGGGGTCACGATTGCTCAGGCGATCTCGGCGCGGCGGGAAATGCGGTGACCGCGGATCGACGGTTGTCTGCGGGGGTTCTGTTTGCCGGTAGCATGGTGGTGGGGCTGCTCCTCTGGAGCGGAGTCATGTTCCGTGCACGGCGGCACCTGTTTGGGCGCAGTATCTTCGGACGGTTCGCGGCGCTGGGATACCTGGCTGGCGAGCCGAGTATCGAGAATGTGCGACTGCTGCACGATTACGTGAAATGGGAAACTCGGCCTCAACTCCGTCGGCGTGGCGAGCAGGTGCTGCGTCGCATGGAGCATTACCTCGAATAGGCGGATAGCGCATGCCGGTCGGTTCAGGCAGTTGGTCGTTCACTGAAGAAGACTTCAACGCCATCACTGCGGCGTTGCAGCGATTTCTGTACGACAGCAACGCGCGTTCTGCGCTGCTCGTGGACCGTGCCGGCCAGCTCGTCGCCACCGTAGGCGAGGCTCCCACGTTTGATTCCACGGCGTTCGCAACGCTCGCGGCGGCGGATTTCAGCGCCAACGATCAGCTCGCGAAGCTGATTGGCGAAAACGATTTCAACTCGCTGTTTCACCAGGGTGAAAAGGAGTCGATGTATCTCGCCGATGTGGCGCGCCGCGTGATTCTCGTCGTGCTGTTCGACAACCGCACGACCCTCGGCCTCGTGCGCCTGAAGATGAAGCATGTGGTGGACGAGTTGACGCAGATCTTCCAGCTGGTGTTCACGCGTGGTCAGGCGGGAGGGCCGGCAGCGACACCCAACCTGCTCGCCGGCGCCGACGACGAAATTGACAAGCTGTTCCAATAACGAGACGAGGATACAGCCATGTCGATGATCAACTACGCGTCACGCGAGATCAACTGCAAAATCGTGTACTACGGCCCGGGACTCGGCGGCAAGACGTCGAACCTGGAGCATGTGTATGGCAAGGTGCAGCCCGACACGCGCGGCAAGCTCATCTCGCTGGCAACGGAGACCGAGCGCACGCTGTTCTTTGACTTTCTGCCAGTGGATCTCGGTACGATTCGCGGCTTCAAGACGCGATTCCATCTCTACACTGTTCCTGGCCAGGTGTACTACAACGCCAGCCGGAAGCTGATTCTGAAAGGCGTGGACGGCATTGTCTTCGTCGCCGACTCGCAGCTCGAGCGGATGGAAGCGAATCAGGAGGCCATGCAGAATCTCTATGACAACATGGCCGAGTACGGTTATGACCTGACGAAGATGCCGTTCATTATCCAGTACAACAAACGCGATCTGCCCAATGCCGCGCCCGTCAAGGAACTGCAGGCGGCGTTGAATCCCGGTTGGGAGGTGCAGGATGCCGCGAAGCAGCGTGTGGCACCCGATCCGTACCATGCCGGCGAAAGTCTGATCGAGCAGCTCCCGACGGGAGAATGGGTGGAGCACGCGCAGTACTTCGAGGCGGTCGCGGTTACCGGCGATGGTGTCTTCGAAACGCTCAAGGCTGTCAGCAAGCTCGTTCTGAAGTCGCTGGCATAGCCGCCGCGGCGGTATCGTGAATCTTCCGAACGCCATCACCGTCAGCCGGATCGCGCTCACACCGTTGATCGCGTTGCTTCCGCTCGTGGTGCAGTGGGAAGCGCGACTTGCCGCGTTCGTGCTCTTTCTCGTAGCGGCGGTGAGTGACTACTTCGACGGCATGTTCGCGCGTCGGCGAAATCTCGTCACGCCGCTCGGCCAGCTGCTCGATCCACTCGCGGACAAGCTGCTGCTCGTCGCAACACTCATCCCCATGTTTCACCTTGCCGGTTCGAAATACTCGGCGTCACTCTCGTCTCCTCACCAGAGGCCGATGGTGCCAGAGACGATCGGCGTGATGTTTCGCGAAGGGTCGAACGGGGCCGAGGCCTTTCCATTCATCCTGCCGGGAATGGCAGTTGGCTTTCCGCTCTGGGTATTGCTAATCGTGCTCGGCAGGGAACTGTTCATGACAGTGTTCCGGCAGGCGGCGGCGCGGCGCGGCGTCATTATCGCCGCCATCGGTCCCGCGAAGTGGAAAACAGGATTCCAGTCGACGTGGGTGGGCGCGGCATACTTCTGGTTCTTTGCCGCGGACCTGGCAACCACCTACGGATGGAAGGGACCTGCGTGGCGGGCTTTCGCCTACTTCAACGGTGGCGTGGGTGTGATCGCAATGCTCGTGGCGGTCGCCCTGACGCTGTATTCTCTCGTGGTCTATCTCCGTCGATACGGAAACGTGTTCAGGAACGGAGAGGGGACGAGCACCGCGCAGTGAAGGTGGAACTGATCACCATCGGCGACGAGCTGATGCTCGGCTTCACCATCGATACAAACGCGGCGCACCTCGCTCGCGAATTGTCGGCCGCAGGCGTGGCGATCGCTCGGCGGACCACGGTGGGGGACTCGTCGGCGGACATTGCGGGCGCGGTGCGGGAGGCGCTGAGCCGAACGGGCGCGGTGATCACCACGGGAGGGCTTGGTCCCACCAGCGACGACCGCACCAAGCCTGTCATCGCGGAACTGTTTGGTCGCACCATGATCGTGGACGAGTCGATCTGGGTGGCATTCCAGTCCCTGTGGAAAGCACGCGGCTATCCGGGCGACGCGCCGCTTGTCAATCGCCAGCAGGCGATGATCCCCGAAGGCGCGCGCATTCTGACGAACAATCACGGCTCTGCGCCCGGCATTTGGCTCGAGGATGACCAGGGCCGTTGGGTGGCGATGCTTCCCGGGGTGCCCAGGGAAATGCGGGGGATGCTCGCGGATGCGCTCATGCCGGTGCTCCTGCAACGTGGCGCGGGCCGTCTGGTCGTGCGGTCCCGCACCCTTCGGACGTCTGGGCTCGCCGAATCGCGCGCTGCCGAAATGCTCGGGGAGCATGCCTCCGGGTTTGGTGATATTTCACTCGCCTACATCCCGAACGTGGACGGGCTCGACCTCCGGCTGACTTCCGCCGGCCGGAGCGCGGCGGACGCGGATCGTCTGCTCGATGCGGGAATTCACACGCTGCGCGAGCGGCTCGCGGACTTCGCGTACGGCGAGGGTCGCGAGGATCTTGCCGGCGTGGTCCTGGAGGAGATGCGGGTACGCGCGCTGCACCTCGCGGTGGCGGAGAGTTGCACTGGCGGCCTGCTCGGCGCGCGGCTCACCGCCATCCCCGGTGCGAGCGACGTGATGCTGGGCGGGGTGATTGCGTACGACAACCGGATCAAGGAGCAGAGCCTCGGCGTAAGACGCGAGGCACTGTTGAAGCACGGAGCTGTCAGCGAGGAGATCGCGCGCGAGATGGCGGCCGGTGTCCGCGCCGGTTTCGGTGCGGATGTATCGATCGCGATCACCGGCATCGCAGGACCGGGGGGCGGAAGCGAAGCGAAACCCGTCGGCACCGTCTGCGTTGGAGTAGATCTCCGCGGCTCCATTACGTCCCGGCGCCGAGTGCTCGGTGGCGACCGGGACGAGATTCGGAAACGAGCGGCACAGATGGCGCTGCAGATGGTCCTGAATCGCATGCGCGACGACGCGGAAGGCGCAGCGCAGTCGCACCGAGAGTAACTTTCGCGCGTATCTGCCGTACTGGCAGCGACATGGGGCACGTCGGTTGCACGAAGCACCACGCGAGTTGTCAGATCCGGGCGCACGCTTCCGGGCCCGGTCCTCGAACCATGCACGGCACATGAAGTCCAGGAACGATTCCATCGATGGGTCCGGGAACGCTACGGAGACGACGAGCGAGCGCCTTGTGGACGAGGTGACCGCGGATGGCGCTACGAACGCCGTCGAGGAGGCTCCCCCGGATAGCTACATGACGACCGATGGCAGCGCGGCGACCAGTACGTCCACTCCGGGTGTGAGTGACGGTGGCGATTCTGCCCTGTCCGAGCAGAAGGAAAAGTATCTGCGGCTGGCGGCGGAGTTCGAGAACTTCCGTCGGCGCGCCAACCGGGAGCGCCAGGATGCAGGCGGCCGAGCGCAGGCCGACCTCGTCAAGCAGATGCTCGATGCCCTCGATGATCTCGCGCGCTTCGCGCACGTCGATCCCGCGTCGATCAACCCTGCGACGATCGTCGAAGGCGTGAACATGGTAGAGAAGAAGTTGCTCAAGGCCCTGGGAGCCGCAGGCCTCGAGATCGTCAATCCGTCGGAGGAGCGCTTCGACCCCGCGAAGCACGAGGCTGTGAGTGTCGAGATAACGACGACTGAAGAGGCGGACGGGCAGGTCGCTCGAGTCTTTCAGCCCGGCTACCTCTTTAACGGGCAGTTGCTGCGTCCAGCCCGCGTGGTCGTGAAGCAGCACAACGGCTGATCGGAACTCGATGCCACCGAACAAGGATTATTACGCCGTGCTCGGGGTGCCGTCGTCGGCATCGCAGGACGAAATCAAGAAGGCGTTCCGCAAGCTCGCGAAGCAATACCACCCGGATGCCAACGCGAGTGATCCGCGGGCTGCTGATCGATTCAAGGAAATTTCCGAGGCGAACAACGTCCTCGGCGATGTCGAGAAGCGAAAGCAATACGACGACATGCGTCGCCTTGGTGCATTCGGCGGCTTTGGTGGAGCGAGAAGCGGATCACGTCCTGGTGCGGGTTCCCGCGCGAGCGGTGCCGCCGGAGGACCGACCATCGACTTCGATGGTTTTGATGTCGGCGGCCTCGGGGGGCTGGGCGATCTGTTCGGCTCCATGTTTGGCGGCGGTGTCCGCAGCGGCGCCGGGGGGCGACGCGTTGCGCCCGAGCAGGGCCAGAGCGTCGAGACGACGCTGGAGGTGCCATTCCGCGTCGCGGCGCTCGGCGGAAAGATACCGGTCGAGGTCGAACTGGTGGAGCAGTGCGCAACGTGCAACGGCAACGGCGCGAAGCCGGGCACTCAGCTCCGCCTGTGCCAGGAGTGCAATGGCCGCGGAACCATTTCCTTCGGGCAGGGCGGCTTCGCGGTGAATCGGCCGTGTCCCGCCTGTCTCGGCCGCGGACAGGTTGCGAACGATCGGTGCCCTACCTGTCAGGGTGCGGGTGAGATGCGCGTGAAGCGCAAACTCGTCGTCACGATTCCACCAGGTGCGGATACGGGCTCCAAGGTGCGCCTGAAGGGGCAGGGAGGGCGAGGAGCGAACGGCGGTCCGCCGGGGGATTTCGTGGTCAACCTCCAGGTACAGCCCGATCGTTTCTTCACGAGAGAGGGACTCGACGCCGTCGCAAAAGTGCCGATCAACATTGCCCAGGCGACGCTCGGATCGAAGATCAGCGTCAAGACGTTCGCGGGGAAAAAGGTGACGGTGCGTATTCCGGCCGGTACGCCGGTGGGCAAGCGCTTCCGCGTCCGTGGTCAGGGAATCGAGAAGGACGGCGCGAGGGGAGATCTCATCATCGAGGTGTCGGTGACGGTACCGGAGAAGCTGACCGAGGAGCAGGAACGCATGATGAAGGAGTTTGCGGCGTCGGGGGGGATGAAGTACTGACTAATTGCGTAGTGCGTACGACAGGCGTGCGTGGTGCGTGGTGCGTTATTTCGCAGATCGAGTACGACGGCGACCATCATCTGAAGCAGACGTATTTCAATGAGGAGAAAGATCATGAACAAGCTCGCTGTATCGCTGGCGGTGTGCGCGGTGCTCGGAATTCCCTCCGTTACCCAGGCGCAGCTCCCGGTGTCATTCGGCATTGCGGGTGGACCGACGTTTTCGCAGGAAGCCAATGAGGTCGGGTATCACGCGGGTGGACTCATCGACATCAGCCTACCGCTGCTGCCGGTCGGATTTCGCGTAGACGGCTTCATCAACCAGTTTGATTTCGCCGGTGGCAAGACGCGGATCTTCGACGTGACTGCCAACGTGGTGTATGCGCCGCTCCCGACTCCAATCGCGAAGCCATACTTCATCGGCGGGGTCGGCTTCTACAGCACGCGCATCACCAACAGTCCGAGCCTTGGTCAGGACGACATCGGCGTGAACGGGGGAGCAGGGGTGAAGTTCAACTTCATTGCGCTCAAGTTATTCCTCGATGCGCGCTACCATCACGTCTTCAGCGACGGCGAAGCCACCAGCTTCATTCCGGTGACCATTGGCATCATGTTTTAGCAGGCCGCCATCTGCGGGACAGCGATCGACCGGACAGCCATCGACCGGACGGCGATCTAACCTGCGGCGATCTAACCTGCGGCGATCTAACGAACGGGCAGGGGCTGACGAATTCCTGCGGCAGCGCGCTCAATGACGCCGCCGCCGATAACGCGGTCGCCGTCATACAGCACCAGCGACTGTCCTGGCGCGATCGCGGCGACCGGCTGTTCCAGTGCCAACTCTACCTCGCCAGCCTCGATGCGCAGGACTTCGGCGAGCGCGGGATAGGCGTGGTGGCGCACCTGCACGGTGACGCGATCACCCACGCAGGGCGACTGACCGAGCCAGTTCACTTCACGTGCGATCACACCACGCCCAAGCAGCTCCGAGCGCGGTCCGATCACGACCTCGCGCGTCGCGGGCCTGATCGCTGTCACGAACATCGGCTCCCGGAATCCACCCGGCAGACCGCGCCGCTGTCCGATGGTGTACCGGGCATAGCCCATGTGCTCCCCCACGGAGCGCCCATCCGACAATACGACTGCCCCGCGCTGCAGTGGCGGGGAGTCAGCACCGAGCCGAGCCGCAATGACGTTCGCGTGATCGCCGTCTGGGACAAAGCAGATGTCCTGGCTTTCCACCTTGTCGGCGGTATTGAGTCCGAGGCTGCGGGCAATCGCCCGCGTCGCGGGCTTGTCCATGTGCCCTACCGGAAACATCGTGCGCGCGAGTACAGGCTGGCGAATGCCCCAGAGAAAGTAGCTCTGGTCCTTGGCCGGGTCGGCACCACGATACAGTGCCCCATCGATCGCGCGTGCGTAGTGGCCGGTCGCGATCCAGTGCGCATCGATGGCATCGGCTTTCTTCACCAGGTCGCGAAACTTGGTGAACGTGTTGCAACGCACGCACGGAATGGGCGTCCGCCCTCGCGCATACTCATCCACGAAATCACCGATGACGTCCTGGCCAAACGTGGGTTCGAGGTTCAAAACGTAGTGCGGTATGCCGAGTCGCTCGCAGACTCGGCCGGCGTCCACCATGGAGTCGAGCGAGCAACACGGCCGGTCAGGGACCTCGTCGCCATAGCAGAACAGCTTCATGGTGACGCCAACGGCGTCGAAACCCTGCTCGACGAGGATGGCGGCCGCGACGGAAGAATCCACGCCTCCCGACATGGCCACGAGGACGCGCTCGCCGCCGGCAGGGGTTCTGCGTGCCCGGTCGATCATGTCAGCCCACTCCGGAAAGCCGGCGGGCCTTGTTGATCAGCGCTGGAAACAGATCTGCAACACGTGCCACGCAGTCGTCGGTGGTGAGGCAGCCAAGGCTCATGCGCACTGCGCTGGAAGCCAGGTCCGGCTTTACCCCGATGGCGGTGAGCACATGCGAGGGCGTCACGCTTCCGCTCTGACACGCCGAGCCGGATGAACAGGCTACGCCGGCGAGATCCAGTGCCATCAACATGCTCTCACTATCGACGCCAGGGACAGAAATGTTGAGGATGTGCGGAGCGCGCTTCGCCCCTCGTCCGTGAACCACGGCGTCAGGAATTTTGCCGAGCAACGCTTCCTCGAGACGATCGCGCAATTGTCCTACGCGCGAGCAGTCGTCGTCTCGCTCTTCCGTGGCAAGCTCGCAGGCACGCGCGAAGCCAACGGCCATGGCGACATTCTCCGTGCCGGGACGCCGTCCGCGATCCTGCGCGCCTCCATGAAACAGCGGCTCAATGTTCGTTCCCCGCCGCACGTAAGCGGCACCGATACCCTTCGGCGCACCGATCTTGTGGCCGGAGATCGTGAGGATATCGAAGGGAACTCTGGACGCATCGATCGAGACCTTCCCGAAGGCCTGCACGGCGTCGGTGTGAAAGAGCGCGCCAGCACCCTTGGCCATTGGCGCAATAAGTTCGATGGGCTGAATCGTCCCGATCTCGTTGTTCACCCACATCACGGTGCAGAGCGCGACGTCAGGGGTCATGAGTGCTTCAAACGCCGCGACATCCACAACACCGTCTGCGTCTACCGGCACGTTCCGCTCGGTTCCGCCTTCGCGCACTGCCTGGTGCACCGCGCCGAGCACGGCCTTGTGCTCAATGGGCGTGGTGACGATGGCCTTGCGATCCGGAGTGCGGTGAGCGCGCCACGCGCCGAGAATTGCGAGGTTGTCGCTTTCCGTGCCGCCCGATGTAAAGACGATTTCGTCGGCTAGCGCGCCAAGACATCGAGCGATCCGCTCGCGCGCTTCCTCCAGCGCCGCGCGCGCCTCGCGCCCCCACCGATGGGTGCTCGAGGCATTGCCAAAGCTTGCGCCGAAATACGGCAGCATGACCTTGAGCACCTCGGCCCGTACCGGCGTCGTAGCGGCGTGGTCCAGATAGATGGGAGCGGCGGACATGGCTGGAAGTTAGCGGTTCCGATCGGCTGAACCAACGGATGCGCCGAAGAAGTTCGCGCGGACGGCCCAGAGCGCCGGAAAGAACTTGCTCGACACCGTTTTCATCAGGTAGCGGGCGCCGAGCGTTCCTCCAGTTCCGCCGGTGTCAGGCCCGATGATCCGCTCGACGAGCTGGACGTGGAGATACCGCCAATGCGCGAACTCCTGTTCGTACTCCAGCAGACTTTCCGCGAGCAGGAAGAGCTGGCCCTGATCGGGATCGGTGTACACCTGCTCCAGAGTGACCTCGTGACGTTCGAGCAGCCGCTCGAAGAGGGCCTGCAGGGTCGGCCGGTCGAGCGCGGACTGAATCGCCGGGGGGATATCACCGTGTTCGGTGAGGGCCTTCATAAAATGCTCGCCGCGGAGACCGGACACGGCCTCGATGCGGCGGAACTGCACGCTCTGCGAGCCGCTCGACGTCCCCAGAAATCCGCGGAACTGGGCGAACCGCTGCGGTGGCAGCGTTTCGAGCGCCGATAGCTGTCCTGTCACAATGCGCATGATCGCATTGACGCGCCGCGCCGCGAGTACGGCCGTGAGAACCTGCCGGCTCTCCATGGCGGCGATGAGCGTATCCAGCTCGTGCAGGATGACTCGGAACCATAGCTCGCTCGCCTGGTGCACCACGATAAACAGCATTTCATCGGGGTGCTCGGGCGTGGACCGGGGCCGCTGGAGCGTCAGGAGCTCGTCCAGGGCCAGGTAGGAGCCGTAGGTCACTTCGTCCTGTGCAACATCTTTCAAGGGCATGTCTCCGGTCAGAACGTCGATACATCCAGCGACACGATATCATCGACGCGCATCGTTTCGGTGGTGAAGAACGGTTCACCGAACCGCTTCCGGATGAGTGAGCCGTACCAGGCACCGTAGTGTCTGATCACGTCGTAGAGAGGCTCGCCGGTGGGGTACACCTCACCCGCCTGCGTTGCCTCATCGAATTGTGACTGGTAGCAGCGAATGGCTTCCAGCTTCCGCTCGAACTGCTCGCTGATATCGACGACGAAGGTGGGCTTCATGAAGTCCTGACGGTGCGTGATCGCATGGACCACTTTTTCCGCGCGGTGCCTGGGAACCGATGGCTCCACTTTCGCCAGATTCGCCACGAAGCACGCGTCCCGGACCAGCTCCGCCGTGATCCGGTGGTCGGGGTGACGTCCCTGCATCGAGGGCGCAATGATAATCCGGGGCATGAACCGGCGAATGGCCACCGCGAGGCGCGCCCTGGTTGCCGGGGTGTTCTCGATGCCGGCGTCGGGTAACCCAAGGGTTTCCCGTGCCGCTAGCCCCATGACCTCTGCGGCCCGGCTCGCCTCCTCGGCTCTCACCTGCGCCGAGCCACGAGTGCCTGTTTCACCCTGCGTAAGATCGATCACTGCCGTCCGGTAACCTGCCACCCCTGCCTTGATGAGGGTGCCGCCACAACTAAGCTCCGCGTCATCGCGGTGTGCCGCGATCGCGAGCAGGTCGACTTGGGTCATGTCGAAATATGACTGCTGGGCTATCCGTGGGCTATCTGCGGGGCGAAGGGGTGTCGCGGTGACGTCCAGACGATGAGCCCTACTGAGCCTGGAATCCGCGCACCCGGTATCGGTATCACAAATATTTCCCGCGTGAAGTTTCCCCGGCGACATGTCTTTACTCTTCGGCATGAGCGTTGCACTTTCGACTCGCTGACGAAGCGACGAAACAGCTTCGATACGTACGTTTTTAGACGGGAGTATCGTATGATTGAGCCGACGAAACCGGAGTCGCTGCGGCCGATGCTTGACGCCGCACAGACGCGACTGGAAGATCACCTGGGCAACGTGTGCCATGAGAAGCCGAACGCCGAGTCGACCGGGGAGCTGATCAAGCTGGAGGAGACCCTCAGTCTGGCCGCCGAGGCCGCCAAGGAAGCGATATCGATCAGGCGGCGCATTGCCGATCGCGGAGATGTCCACAGCGACCTTTCGTGAAGAAAGCGCTTCAGCGAAAGATTCTCTGGCGTGTTGTCGGAGCTGGGTCTGCGGTGCTCGCGGGCCAGCTCGTCAGGGTGGGATTGGAGCGTAGCTGGAAGGCCGCTCGGGGTTCTCGACCGCCAACCCAGCTCTGGACTCGGGGCACCGCGCTTCGCTCGGCGCTCCTGTGGACGGTCGTGTCGGCAGTCGCCATTAGCGTGACGGAGATTCTTGCCGAGCAGGCGGCAGGCAAGGGGTGGAAGCATGTGACGGGGAAGACCCCACCGAGGTAACCGGTCGTCGCCCGTCGCATCCTTGGGTACTCTGTGGGACTCATCAGGGACCGCGCGTTCTCCGGGCCGCTATCTCCCGCTATCAGGACGCTCTCCATGATCTGCACCCGATTTCTGCTGCCGCTGGTTCTCGCGGTTGTCACAGTCGATGTCCCGCGTGCTCGCGCGCAAGCTGATTCGACGGCTAGATCTGTCGTTGGCGCAGGATCAGGTGATGCGGCGGTGCTCGCCAGAATTCGGTCGGAAGGGCTGGAGCGGTCTCAAGTCGTCGAAACGGCGACTCAGCTTTCGGACGTTCGGGGGCCTCGCCTGGCGGGGTCGCCGGGTTATCGCAAGGCGGCGGAGTGGGCGCGTCAGACACTCGACTCGTACGGGCTTCGAAATGCCTCACTGGAGCCCTGGGGCAAGCGGCGTGGGCGCAGTTGGGTGGTGGACCGTCATTCCGTGGAACTGGTCAAGCCCTATTACGAGCGCATCGTCGCCTACCCGAAGGCATGGAGTCCACCAACGGCTGGCGTGGTCCGCGGCATTCCAAAGCTCATTGTCATTCGCTCCGACAGCGACCTCGTTCAGCATCGCGCTGAGCTCAAGGGCGCGATCGTACTCAACGGAACGGTGGCGCGCGACACGATTCGCGGGCCGCTCATTCATCGATTTAGTGACGCCCAGCTCGATTCCATGTCGCGCCTCTCAGACCCGGGTTCGCCGCGAACCTACTGGGAAGATGCCGACGGGTACATGGAGCGGGTTGAGCGACGGCGGTTGCTCTCGATCCAGATGAAGGCAGCCGGCGTTGCCGCCGTACTGGAGCCAAGTCGCACTGCGGATGCTGTGGGAATTTCCGGCTATCAGGCGTACGACAGTGACGTGTCGAAAGCGGTACCGTCGTTTGTCGTCAGCAGTGCGGACTATGCGCGGATCGCCAATCTCGTCGAGCGCAAGCAGGCGCCGGTACTCGAGCTGGTGCTGCGATCGCGCTATCTACCCGGTGATTCGCTGGGTTTCAACATTGTCGCGGAGCTGCCGGGGAGCGATCCGACGCTTGCCGCCGAAGTCGTCATGTTGGGCG
>JBKJRV010000234.1:0-16985 GCA_046593115.1 Gemmatimonadaceae bacterium | reverse complement strand
CCTGTATGAAACCGCGGAGCACGCGCGCGCGCGCGCCGACGAAGCCAATCTGGCGAAGACCCAGTTCCTGACGACCATCAGTCACGAGCTGCGTACCCCGCTGAATGCCATCGCGGGATACGCAGACCTGTTGTCGCTCGCCGTGTATGGACCGGTGACCGAGCCCCAGGTAGAGGCTCTCGATCGCATCAAGCGGAGCCAGCGTCATCTCCTGAGTCTCATTAACGACATGCTGAACTTCGCGAAGATCGAGGGCGGGCATGTCCACATCGAGCTGCGCGATGTGTCCGTCGCCAAGGTATGCCGGGACGTCGAAGCGCTCATCAATCCGCAGATGCGCGCCAAGAGATTGCAGTACGATAACTTCTGCGATGACCAGGTCTTCGTACGCGCCGACGAGGAAAAACTGCGGCAGATCATGATCAACCTGATCGGGAATGCGATCAAGTTCACCGCGGAAGGCGGAAGGATTACGGTCACCGGTCAGGAGATCGAGACGCGGGCCTTGATCGAGGTTCGCGATACCGGCATGGGAATCCCCGCGGAAAAGCTCGAGCGGATTTTCGAACCGTTCGTCCAGCTGGATCGCAGCCTGACCAACAGTCAGGAGGGTGCGGGACTCGGCCTCGCGATCAGCCGCGACCTGGCCCGTCTGATGGGAGGCGATCTCACGGTCGACAGTGTCGTCGGCGAAGGGTCGGTGTTTACGGTCTCGCTACCGCCTGTTCCCGGTGCAGAAGAGCCCGGTTGACTCGGCCGCCTGGCGCGGCGACTTCACCCATCAATATCGCGAAACGCGAACTTTCGTCCTTGCTGTCGTGCCGCAAACGTACGAATCTTGCAGCCCCGCGTTGCGCTACGATCAATGCCCCTACAGGAGAAACACCATGTCGCACGCATCATCCCGGAAAACACTCGCCGTTCTCGCCCTCGCCTCGCTGGGCGCCATGGCCTGCGACAGCATGGGAGGCAAGGGCGATCCGACGCTGCAGAAGGCGATCGACTCCACCGCGATGGTCATCGGTGACTCGGCCCCCGCCATGACCGAGGGCAACATTTTCGCGATGCTCGATAAGGCCAACGTTAGCGATAGCGCGGGCGGCGCCATGGCTGCAACCAGGGGCACGCACGCCGACATCAAGAGTTTCGGACGCATGATGGCCCAGGATCATCATGCACTGCGACAGCAGGGGATGGACCTCGCGAAGACGCTGAATGTGACACCGGCGCCGGCAAAGGACGACAGCGTGAACGCCAGCAGCGACTCGGCGCATGCCGCACTCGCCAAAGCAGCCAGGGGAAAGGCCTGGGACCGGGCCTACATCGACCATGCGGTCATGCATCATCAGACGGTCCTGAACCGTATCCGCGCGGCCCGCACGCTCACCCAGAACGCCGAGCTGCAGGCGCTCCTCGACAAGGCGATTCCGTCGGTGCAGGCGCACCTGGATCGCGCCGAGGACATTCAGCGCGAGCTGGGCGGCGGGATCGTGGCGAAGGCGGATAGCGCGGCGGCGAAGCCCTGATCCGATGGGGAATGGTACAACCGGCGCGCTGCGTGGCATGTTGCTCGATATCGACGGGACGCTGATCGACAGCAATGATCACCACGCGCAAGCCTGGCAGGAGAGCTTCGAGCATTTCGGAATTCGCAGCGAATTCGCGGAGATACGCCGACTGATCGGCATGGGCGGCGACAAGCTGCTGCCCGAAATCAGCGGTATCGAGAAGGATTCGCCGAGAGGCAAGGAGATCTCGGAATTTCGCGGCGAGCACTTCAGGAAGAATCACCTCCCGGGCATCCGGAGCTTTCCGCGCACGCGTGAGCTCGTGCAGCGCCTGAGCGACGACGGGATCACCATCGTCGTGGCCACATCGGCCGCGAAGGATGAGCTGAAGGGGCTGCTCCGGATCGCTGGCGTGGAAGATCTGATCGAGGCAAAGGCCACCGCCAGCGACGCCAGGCATTCCAAGCCGGATCCTGACATCGTCGAGGCGGCTCTTGAGCGAGGGGGGCTGAGTCCCGATGAAACGATGATGCTGGGCGACACGCCCTACGACATCGAGGCCGCGGGCAAGGCCGGTGTTCCCGTCATCGCCCTGCGCTGCGGCGGCTGGAGCGATGCGGAGCTCGCGGGTGCCATCGCGATCTACGATGATCCCGCCGATCTCCTGGCCCATTACGATGAATCGCCGGTTGGCAGGCGGCTGGAACGGACGGTCACCGGTCGCCAGTCCGAAGATCGCAAGACCGCAGCGACGCACCGTCCACTCGACCCGGTTGCGGCGTTGAAGGAGGAGTAACACTCGTGGCTCTGTCCGACGGGTCCGTCGCCCTGCGTTGCCTGAACTGCTCGCGGGCGCTGACCGATTCGTTTTGCTCAGAGTGCGGTCAGGTCGCTTCCACCGCCCGACTTCGTGCGCGCTCGCTCGTCCGAGAGTTGGTGGATGAGACTTTTGCGCTGGACTCGAAGCATCTGAAGACTTTTCGGAGACTTCTGACCGAACCGGGAGCAGTCGGTCGAGACTACATCGAGGGGCGTCGCGTCGGGATCATGAGCCCACTTCGGTACTATCTGCTCGTCGTCGGACTAAACGTCGCGTCAACGGGCATGCTCAGACTGTTCCTGCGATCACCGATCGCACGCCAGACCTCCGAATCGGGTTTTTTCGACAGCAGCTTCGTTGCGCTTCAGATTGGACTGGCGTTCATGGCAGTACTCGTCCCGACGGCCCTGGGTCTGCGCCTGGTCTGCGAGCAGCGTAATCTGCGGACGATCGAACACTACACTTTTCTTCTGTACGCGGCCGCCCAGGGACTTCTCTACACGCTTGGGAGCGAGATCGCCTGGACTCTGATTACCAGGCGACCGTTTCCTGGCGACGCGGATGGAATCGTCTGGCTGGTGACGCTGACCGCGGTTCTCGTTCAGGGCGGGCGTCATCTCTATGCCGAGCGCGGGTGGCAGGTGCTCGGCAAGGTGCTCGTCGCATATGCAATCACCGTCGCGAGCGCCGCCGTCATTGTGATGTTCGCGTCTACGGTGGGAGCGTTATGGTGAGCCGTTGTTGCGACCTGCTACCCAACCCGTGGTGCCGCCGGGCGTGCGGACCAGCAGGAACCCATCGAGGGTACCCAGCACCGATAACTTGGCGCCCGCTATCAGCGAATCCATGACCACCGCCTGGCTGTCCGGTCGCTCCCGAACGATATCACCAGTCCGGGCACTCACGACGCGAATCGCCTGAGTCGCGGGCACGACGGAACGCGCCGGTACGTAGCCGGCGATCCCGGTGGCGGTGCGAATATGGAACCAGTCGCCCGAAGCCCCCGCGATATCGAACGGTGCGTCGCGATCGAGCCGGGCCGTGGATGGTGACTTCGCGTTCGGACCCGCCCTCACATCCACGGCAGCCGTCCTGCTGCGCGCACGCGTCCCGAACAGTGACGTATCCGCACTCACTTCGAGCGCGATCGTCTCGTCGCGACGGATGAAGTGAAACGGGTCTATCGCTCCCTGGCCGCGACGATAGATGCCGAAGTGCAGGTGGGGGACACCGCCCTTCGCGTTGCCTGTCGTTCCGACGGTACCGATCGTGTCGCCCGGATCCACGCGTTGCCCGTCCCGAACCAGCTGCTGGTCCAGGTGCGCATAGTAGATGTTCTGTCCACGACGCGCATCGCGCAGGAAGACCACGTTGCCTCCGAGCCGCGACATGCCCACGTGCGAAATGACGCCAGGAGCAACCGCGAGCACCGGCGTACCTCGCGGAGCGAAGATATCCACGCCCTGATGCTGGCGCCGCCCACCATCGCGCGCCGCGCCCCAGAAGCTCTGGACGCTCCTGTTGCCCGCGCCCGGCAGCGGGAAGGACAGCAGCGGCTCAACGCGAACGTTTACCGTCACGCGTGCACTCTCGAGCAGCTCCGGTTGAATGCGCACCACGTAGCTGCTGTCGTCATCACCATCCCGGCTGAGCGAGAGGCTCCCGGTGTCCAGGCGCGCAGCTTCGACCGAGCGGAGCATCCCATCCGTGCCCAGAGCGAACAGGTCGACGAAAACTCCCGCACTGGAACCGGCGGCCGCCTGAACATTCAGGACGAGCCGTTGTCCCCGTCGGGCCACTACCCGGTACGCGGAGGCGCGCGCTTCGCCCGCTGGAAAGTAGGTTGCTTCGGTGTAGGGAAGGCTGATGCTCACGGGAACGGCGATCGCGTGGCGCGCGGCTCCCAGCCAGGCGCGACCGAGCACACTCTGATCGAGTCCCGCCTTCTGTAACGACTGCTCATAGCGTTCGTGCGGCGTTGCAGGCCGAGCCCGATCTCCAATGCGCTGCACTTCGTCGCAGGCTGCGAGCAGGACGCCGAGCAGCGCGACGCATGCAGGCTGCCGCCAACTCATGATCTGGAAAAGCCAGGCGCGCGTACTCATGGAAGCGAGTACGCGCGCCAACGTGCCTGTGTTCCAGCGTTAGTCGTTTGCCCGGGGTCGCTCGTCCTTCTTGAGGTACTTGTCCAGCCAGCTGACCATCTCCCACAGCGTATGCCCTACGGACTCACGCGCACGATAGCCGTGCGCTTCCGCCGGCAGCTGGATGTATCGCACTGTCGCGCCGTTGCCTTTCAGGGCAGAATAGAAGCGCTCCGACTGCACCGGAAATGTCCCCGAGTTATCATCGGCCATTCCGTGAATGAGGAGGATAGGAGTCTTCACGCTGTCCGCGAAGGTGAACGGCGACATCGTAGCGTAGATGTCCCGTGCCTTCCAGTACGGCCGCTCCTCGGCCTGGAATCCGAACGGCGTCAGAGTCCGGTTGTACGCGCCGCTGCGTGCGATACCGGCGCGGAAGATATTGGAGTGCGCAAGCAGATTGGCGGTCATGAACGCACCATATGAGTGTCCGCCAACAGCTACGCGACTTCTGTCGGCCACTCCCATGTCCACGATCTTGTCCACTGCCGCGCGGGCACTGCTGACCAGTTGTTCGACGTACGTGTCGTTCGGCTCGCGATCCCCTTCACCAACGATGGGCATGGTGGGACCATCGAGGACGCCATAGCCCTGTGTCAGCACGAGAAGGTGCGAGGCACCCGATGGACGCACGAAGCGATATGGGGATCCAAGCACCTGCGATGCCGCGGCTGCCGTCTTGAATTCCTGCGGATACGCCCAGAGAAGAAAGGGAAGGGGCCCCTTTGATTTGTCGTATCCTGCCGGCAGGTACAGCTTCGCCGACAGCTGGACGCCGTCGTTGCGCTTGTAGGTAATGAGCTGGCTGGTGACGCCGGCAAACTGCGGGGCGGGATCAGGGAACGAGGTGAGTGCGGTGAGCTTTCCGCTGCCGACGTCGCGGATGAAATAATTGGGAACCTCGGTGACCGACTCGCGGCGGGTGATGACTCTGCGACCTTCGTTGTCGAGCACGGCCACGACTTCCTCGTAGTACGGTGCTTCCGATCGCCAGAGCCGCTGGCTCTTCCCGCTGCGGATGTCGATGCGGTCGAGGAATGGCCGATCACCATCCGGTGACGCGCCTGACCCGCTCGCGAAGAACGCGCTGCTATCGGGTGACATGAGGAGCACGGGCGTGCCAACGGGGCTCGTGGTGGTGAGCATGCGACCCGGATCGGCATAGCGATCTTCCGAAGAGCGTTCGGTCAGGAGCCGGGGCGCACTTCCGGGGCGAGATGGGTCGATGATCCAGGTACGCACCTTTCTGGTCTTGTTCCACGATTCGTCCACGATCGCGACGTTGCCGCGTGCCCATGACACCCGCTCCACCCGGAAGTCGAGATCGACGAGTGCCTGTGGCTCACCGGCGAACGGGGCGGCAAGTGCGACGAGCCGGTCGCGCTTCGCGGCCGCACGCGCCGGGTCGCCATCGTCGAGTGCTTCGGCCCACACCGCCGTCGCCGGTGCATCGGCGCGCCAGCTGAAATCGCGCGGCCCCTTTCCGACCGCATCGAAGGACGACGGAATCTCGTCCTGCAGGGGCCGGTCGGTGAGGCTGCGCTGCACTTTCCCGGTCATGTCCCAGATCTCTACCCTGCGTGGAAAACGACCCATGGGAACGATGTAGGAATACGGGCGGCGCATGGCCGACACGAGGAGGTAGCGTCCATCGGGCGACGGTTCGGACATATCGTAGACGCCGGGCTTTCCGACGGTGCGCGGCGAGCCGGTGAGCGGGACGACTGATAGTTGCGATGTGAAGTAGTGGTCAAACAGCGATTCGTCGTGCGGGCTCTGCAGCAGTCCGTCATAGGTGCGGTTCGGAGCCATGCGTCCTTCGGACTCCTGAATGATCGGACCGGCCGGCACACCGGGCGCGGCTGGTGCGGCACCGCGGGAGGCAACAACGGTCCGACAGACGAGCGCCCTGGAATCAGACATCCAGTCGCACGGATTGCCGCGCACGCCGTTCAGGATGGGACCGGTGAGCGCACGCGCCTTTCCCGAAGCGACGTTTGCTGCCCAGAGCTCGATTCCGCGCGCCCGCGTGAGTGCAAAGGCGATCGCCGAGCCGTCGGGTGACCAGCTCACGTCTCCAATCCGGGCACCAGCCGGAAATGCAACACTCCGCTCGGCTCCCCCGCTCAGATTCCTGAGTCGAAGCGCCCGGTACGACGTTTCGCGCGAGCGGCCGTTGGTGCGCGGGTTGATCCGGTCGCCGGCGAGCTTCAGTTCGGGAGCAGCGACTTCGGCGATCGGTGGCAGCGCGGGCCGCGCGAGAATCACCACCCATTTGCGGTCGGGGCTGATGCTGACGACAGGTGTCGGCTCGGCGTCGAGAATCTGGGCAATTGGCGCCGGCGGCTGGCGATACCCCGCCTGCGCGGTGGCCGTGGCGGCGCCAACCAATGAAATCGCGAACAGCCCTGCGGTACGAGTCAGTGAAAACATGCAACTCCCTGCGAAAGTGTGCTGGCGGAGTGGTACCTGAGGTCTGGAAATAGACTGAAGTGACACGCGCTACTGGTTATCGAGTGCCGCGCCGCTTTTGTGTAATGAATCGAAGACGGCCGGTGGCTGACAGCATCCCTGTACGACGCACGTCACCCACGTTTCATCGTCGTTGTCATTCCACACGAAACGTGCCGACGAGTGGCTGTGCTTGAAGTTCGGATTGGAGGGGTCCGTCTTCACCATGCCGACCACTCGCCACGTCGCCTTCTTCGATGACGACCAGTCGGAAGGCACGTAGACGGAAATCGTGTCGACGCCCGGATTTCCCGGAACCTTGTGCAGTCCGATCCACCAGTAGACCTCGGGAGTGCCGGCGTAGAGCGCCAGCTTCCGGTAGGGGATGTTCGCATTCGTCTCGAGCGAAACGAGTTTGCCGACAATGCGCCCCTTCCCGAGATCGGCCTCCTTCGTCAGATGCGCGCCCTTGCGCGGGATTATGCGCGTGAAGGTTTTCGGAATGCAGCCGGTTGCGTCCGCGCTGCACGTGCCGTCCAGCAGTCGGCGCTGGTCAGTGCGGTCGTGCTTGTCATCCCAATCCTTCGCTCTCAGCGTTCCCGCGGTGTCCAGGATTTTTTGCACGAGCGCGTCGTCGAAGTCAAAATTGCCGCTCGCGACGGTCAGTGCCGACAGTCTGACGGCGCCGGAGACCACTGGCGGCGGGCGATTCGGGGTGGACGCTGCCGAGTCAGGCGTGGGGTCCTTGGGGCGGCAGGACACTGAAGAAGCAGCCACCAATACACATGACAAGCGCAGGTACCGGATGGGCGATCTCGACATGCAGTCTCCGAAGTTGCTCAGGTAAGGGCCATCATTGGTCCATCGCGAGTCGTCGCATTTCCACTACTACCGGCTGCAGCGCCGGGTCTGCTCCGCGCCAGAGCTCCATGACTCCACGCGCCCATCGCCGAGCCGTTACGGTGTCCCCGCTCCGGGCCGCGAGACGTGCGCGCAACGCCATTACACGGGGCAAGCCCGCCGCCTGCGACGTCTGAGTCAACAGCGCGCTCCCCAGCGTGGCCAGACCTTCAAGCGGCTGGTCGAGCGCACGCGCGGCACCGGCGCTGTCGCCGAGGGCGAGCTGCAGAACGGCTTCCTGAAAGGTGATGTCCACGGATACATCACCCGGGCGCTGATCGGCCCTGATTCGGGCGATGCGAGCAAAGTCGCGGCGAACGGCCGCCGTGTCCCCCAGTACGAGCGCGCGTTGCATGGTCCTGAGATAATTGCCGCCGGAGCCCGCGCCCGCGTCGATGTATCCGAGCTCCGGGAACGCCAGCTGCAACGGACGCTCGAGCAGTGCCGATCGCACACGCGCGCGCATGGCGGGCTGCACCCAGCTGTTCACCTGCCGCTCCAGCCGCCGCTCGACGGCGATGAGGCTATCGCGTGGCCCTCCCACCGATGCGTAGGCAAGGAGTGCCAGCGCGCTCTGTGTCACCGGAAGCGCAACACTGACCGGGCGGCCATCGATGCTGAGGGGCACATGAGTTTCGGCGGCCATCCGAAGCATGCTCGATGACTGCTCGGCACGGCCAGTGAGCGCGGCAATGGCCGCGAGGTGATTCACATTGGTCGCCGATGGCGACACGGCCTTCAACAACGAGTCCGCCAGCGTTCGTGCCCGCGCGAACTCGCCAATCTTCAACCGCAGCCGCGTCTCATCGATCGCCAGCAGGATCGCCAGGGCAGAGTCGAGTGGCAGCGCGCGTGCACTTGCGACTACGGACAGCGCAGACTCCTTTCCGGAGCCGCTTTCCGACAGCTCACCCATCGCCTCCAGAATGGCGCTTTTCTGTTGCAGTGCGTGCCCACTGCGCGGAAACGCCGTCGTCCATGTGTCGGTGAGATCGCGGAGCATGGCGCGCGTACGCGCGGTGGCGGCACTCGCGCCGGAGCGGTCGAGTGGTGCCTTGCCGTCCATGACATCCTGGAATGGCCAGGGCACGAACGACAGTGTGTCCGCGACGAGCGTGGGAAAGGCCGCCATGCGAAGTGAGTCGCGCCCGAGGACGAAACCGGGACGGTAGTGCCGAAGCTCCGTGAACATGAGCCGGTTGAGGCGCGAAAGCTCAGGCCCCGCGAACGCCGCATGCACCGATGGCACCAGCGCAAGCGCACGGGCGTAGGCCGACAGCGCCGTATTGTAACTGCTGCGAAACCGCCAGCCGCTGGGACTCCTCGTATCGCTCACTATGGCCTGATCCCGGGCGTGACATTCGGCGAGACCGAACCAACCCGCGAAATCAGTGGAATCCTGGCGCACGAGCGCATCATACTTCGTGCACGCCTCCGGGAAGCGCGCAAGGGCAAGCGTAGCGAGCGCCTCGGCCGCCGCGCGATCCCGCGACGACAGTCTGGCGGACAACGCAGCAGCTCGCGCTGCCGCTCCCTGCCATGTCTGTGGGGGTTTGCCGGACCACGACATGGTCTGCGCCAGCATTAGCTGGGCGTTCGGAAATTCGGGGTCGCGCTCGGCGGCTGCGGCGAACGCGATCGTGGCCGAGTCGAGATCCCATGTGCGAAGCGCGGAGTGTCCGGCGTCGTAATTCCGCCAGGCCGCCAGAGACGTGGTGTTCATCGCCGCCGCTGCACTGTTTCGCGATTGCGCTGAACCCAGGACCAGCGAATCAGCCAGCGATTCGAAGAGGGGTCCAGCGCCAGCGAGATCGGAGCCGAGGCGCAGCGTTCGCTCCCGCGGGGCCTGCGCCGGGTTGCGCACATCGTACAGGTAGGCGCGAACGACCACGCTGTCCCGAACCTGCGATATCTCCCCCCAGGCGAGGTTGGCCGCGCCGAGCTCGCGCGCAATGCGCAG
Source organism: Gemmatimonadaceae bacterium (assembly GCA_046593115.1). Taxonomy (GTDB): domain Bacteria; phylum Gemmatimonadota; class Gemmatimonadetes; order Gemmatimonadales; family Gemmatimonadaceae; genus JBKJRV01. The sequence continues at coordinate 7,202 of JBKJRV010000234.1, read as the reverse complement.
CGCATCTTCGAGCGTCAGCGTCGCACCGGCGAGCCGTGCGCGCGCGTCGTTGACGCGAACTTCCGGCACCAGTCGAATATCGTTCCAGCGCGCGAGTGCATCGTGCATGAGAATCTCGCACTGGTTGCCATTGAGCAGCTTTGGCGCAGCGCCCATGCGGTGCTCGAACGGCAGGACGACGAACAACGTCTCGTCGAGTGGCACTGTGTCGCGAAATTGCAGCAGAGCGGCGATCGCGCCCACGATGATCATCGCCGTGATCAATCCGGCCGTCAGCATCCGCGGGCGAGCGCGAACCGGTCGCTGTCCCGAAGGCTGTCCCCCCACGGCCAACTCGAATTCGTCCGCGGTCCGGAAACGATCCTGGGGCGCATCGGAGAGCGCCCGCTCCACCGCCGCTTCGATGTCAGGCGACACCTCCGGCCGGAGCGAACTCAACTTCACCGGCGGATCGGAGAAGCGATGCGCAATGACGGCGATCGTCGTGGGACCCATGAACGGCGGTCGTCCCGCGAGCATCTCGTAGAGCACACAGCCGAGGCTGTAGATGTCCGTGCGGCCATCGATATGGCGCTCCCCACTGGCCTGTTCAGGGCTCATGTACACAGGGGTGCCGATTGCGACACCTGTCTCGGTCAGTCCTTCCCCACCTGCCCGGCTGATCGCGCGTGCAATGCCGAAGTCCGCGACAACGGCGTGTCCGTCGGACAGCAGAATGTTCTCTGGCTTGATGTCTCGATGGACGATGTCCGCCTGATGGGCGTAGGCCAGCGCATCGGCCACTTCGCGAGCGATACGCAGCGCGTCGGTCACCGGAAGCTGCGACTCCCGGTTCAGCCGCTCGCGAAGCGACTCGCCCTCCACGAACGGCATCACGTAGTAGAGCGTGCCGCCCGCGTCGCCTGAATCGTAGAGCGGCAGGATGTGCGGATGTTGCAGACCGGCGGCGACCTTGATCTCGAGCAGAAATCGATCGGCGCCGATGGCGGCGGAGAGCTCGGGACGCAGGACCTTGACCGCCACCAGACGATCATGTTTCAGATCGCGCGCCAGATACACGGTAGCGGTTGCGCCCCGCCCGATCTGCCGCTCTACCTGATAGCGGCCAGCGAGCGCACCCTGGATATGCTGGAGAAGGACATCTGTGACCTGCATCACAATCCTTGATGGCAGGCCATTAGTATAGGTAGCCCAGTGGGCAGGGGATAGATGTGTCTACGGTTTTCGAGCTTTCAGTGCTTTTTCCGCTGCCACCAGGTAGGCACCGAGCAATGCGGAGCGCACGTCCTCCGGATCGCGTTTCACCGAGCTCGCGAGCGCGTCGAACACCCGGCGCGCGCCAGCGATGTCGCCTGTGGCAAGCTTGGCGATGACGGTCGCATCTCTCAGCGTTTCCGCGGGCATGAGCGACCGCTTTGTCCGGAGCGTGTGCTCGATCACCCGGTCGCCCGTCGTGGCGAGCTCCGGATAATCCCACTTGGCCAGCGCGTGCATGAAATCCACGGCGTCGATGACGTCGGCTGGTGCATTCACGCGACCGAGATACGTGTAAATGGTGGCGTAATAGTCTTCGTCAACGACGCCGGCCGTGCCTGCGTGCACCACGCGTTCGACGTTGAGCGTGGCGCGCGTCCAGAGACCCCAGTCCGATGGCCGCCGTCCCGAGGCGACCAGCCCTTCGAGCATGCTCTGGTTGAACAGCGCCTGGTCGAATTCCGAATCGCCGCGCAGGGTGTCGGCGGAACCGCGAAGGACCGCTCGCATGCGCGCACCCAGCACGAGCGAGTTCAGTCGCGGAATGGCCGGCACCGGCGTCGAAGTCGCCGTGTCAAAGTCCACCCGCCGATGCAGCGCCGCCGAGACGAGGTCGAAGCGTCCCGTATTCATGTGGATGAAGCCGTCGGCCTCGCTGTGCAGAAAGCGCGTTCGCTCCGTATTCAGGTCGAGCACCGGGAAGTAGTCGGAGTTGGGGTGGCGGTTGAGCTCGAACAGCGGGGTGAGCGACGCACGATTGGTGAGCCGCATGCCTTCGAGCGCGCGCGCCGTGAAGGGCAGGAACCGTCGGGTGTCCTGCTCGATCGACGGGTAGTCAAATACCGACCAGTCCGGGCTTGGTACGGCCGCGCGATTGCTCGCGACAATGAGGATGTCGGTATTCGAAACGAGGAAAATCTCGTACGACTCAAAGTTCTCGTGCAGCGCTGCCAGCACACTCAGCACGAGCTTGTCGTTGATCTCATAGAGGTGCAGCCACTGTCCAAAGACGCCATCAGGCGTGAGGTAGCCACGCACTCGGCTGTAGAACTCGGTGGTGAAGAGCCCGGAGACGCCACTGACCCACGGATTCGACGGCTCCGACATGATGATGTCGAACTTGCGGTGTGCCGATGCGAAATACGACTTGGCATCGTCGATCACGAAATGCGCGCGCGGATCATCGAAGACGCGCTTGTTCGCGGGATAGAAGGCGCGCCTCGAACCAGCGATCATCGCCGGCTCGATCTCGATGGTGCGCAGGTCGGCGAGATGCGGACTACCCAGAAGGAAGTGCGATGACATACCCGAGCCCTGGCCGATGACCGCCGCGGTTTTTGCCCGCGGCGCGTGCGCGAGCGTCACCATGGCGAGCAATAGCTGCGTCGGCTCGTCCTCCACCAGGACATCGGTACCGCGTGATTCCGGAGGCCTGTTCAACCACACCGCGCGCAGCGACGCGTCCGGCTTGCCGTTGGTCGCAATCGAGAGATGCCCACGGTCTTTCTGGCGGCGCGCACTCACGCTCGCGGTGCGCCCATCGCGGTAGTAAATGACGTCGTAATGTTCCGGGGTCAGCAGTCGGCCGTTCCGATACACGCCACTGCTCAGAGTGAGCTTGTCGAATCCGGTGAATGCCGAGACCGCCACCACCACCGCGGCGGTTGCCGCGATGAGGTGTGACGTCCTGATGCGAACTCCGGCCCCGTCGGGCCGCCGCGTGAGGATGTAGACGCCGAGCGCCATGTCCACGGCGGCACCAGTGATCAGGAGCCACTTGAGTCCCAGCAGTGGCATCAGCACGAGTCCGGCGAGCGCGACACCGACAATGGAACCCAGGGTGTTGATCCCGTACACATCACCGATGGCTTTCTCCCCGGTGCCGGACGCCAGAAGCATCTTGGTGATGAGTGGCAGCGTCATCCCCGCGCAGAACGTTGCAGGCAGCATGACGGCGAGCGCCATCGCGTAGCGGCTCATCGAGTAGGCCAGATAGCCCTGCTCGCTGCGCTGGAGCGCGCCAAGCAGGTTCTCCGTCCAGTGAAACGATTGCAGATACACGGGAAGGGTTGCGATGGCCAGAGCGCCCATGGCCAGCTGCACGATCCCGATAGTTCGCAGGGGATCGCTGAACCGATCCGCTTTCCGTCGTACCCAGAGCGCGCCCAGTGCGAGACCGAGGATAAACGCGGAGAGCATGATCTCGAACGAGTGCGTGGCGCTACCGAGCACCATCGAGAGCATGCGAATCCATGCGATCTCGTAGATGAAGGAAGCGACCGCCGTCCCGAAGCTGACGGCCAGCAGCAGGCGCCGCGCACTCGCGATGGCGGTCGCATGTGGAGCCGCCACGGCGGGACGTGACGGGTCTATGGCTGGCGGTACAGCCGAGCTGTCTGCTTCGACTGGCATCAGCCGGACTGCAAAGAACACGACCAGCCCCACCACGATGTTCACCATCGCGGCGGCAATGAGAGTACCGGGTAAACCGGAGAGCTGGATCAGCCAGAAGCCGGCGACAAGGACGCCGATCGCGGCGCCGAGGCTGTTGGCGAAATACAACTGGGAGAGCATCTGGCCGGGCTGCGCCATCCGTCGCCGCAGCACGCCCGCGGTCATGAGCGGAAAGGTGGCCCCGAGCAGGACGGACTGCGGCAGGATGAGCAGTCCGGCTATGAGCCATTTCACGAGCGTCAGGACAAATCCGCCCGGAAGCGCAGGGAAAATACTGTCGTACGCGAGCGCGGTCGTAGCGGTGAAGACATCGTGGAACACGAGCCCGATGAGGCCGGTGATCACTTCGACGATGGCGTACCAGACGAGCGGCTCGCGGAGCGTCTGCGAACGTCGCCCAACGGCGAGCGCGCCGAGTGACATGCCACCCAGGAAGATCACGAGGACGATGATCTGCGCGTATGCGCTGTGGCCGACGAACAGCCCGAGGTAGCGAGTCCAGATGGACTCGTACATGAGACCGGCCGCGCCAGAAAAGACAAAAACGACGGTGAGTAGGAGGATCATCGATCTTGAAAAGAGAAGAGGCGACCCGAGGTCCCGGAGGGTCTGCTTACGGCTGAGCTCGTCGAGGTAATCCCGATATAAATAGACGACCGAGATGGCGCGGGGATTGCTTATCCAGGGGGTACGACCGAAGCACGAATCACACTAGGAAGGAGAGCTACCATGACTGATCACAAGGGCGCCGACCACAAGGGCGGGAAGGATGCGAACCGCGATCCGATCACGAAGGAGCCGGGTGCGCATCCTATCGGCACGGGTGCCGGTGCGGCGAGCGCGGGCGCAACGGGCGCGGCGATCGGCGGTGTCGTTGGTGGACCGGTGGGCGCGGTCATTGGTGCTGCCGTAGGTGCAGTGGCTGGTGGACTGGCAGGCAAGGGTGTAGCTGAGTCCATCAACCCGACGGTTGAAGACAAGTACTGGCGCGACAATTACTCCAAGGCGTCGTACGCCCATGCCGATCGTGGCTACGATTTCTATCAGCCGGCGTACCGCTATGGCTGGGAGTCGCGTGCCAAGCACCAGGGCAAGAAGTTCGACGATGTGCAGGGCGACCTCGAGAAGAACTGGGACGGCTTCAAGGGCAATTCGAAGCTCGCCTGGAACGAGGCCAAGCACGCCACGAAAGATGCGTGGCATCGCGTCGAGCGGAAGATTCCTGGCGACGCGGATCGCGACGGCAGGTAGTCGGTCACCAACCCGGTTGGTGTTGAAAGAGCGGCCGTCGCGAAAGCGACGGCCGCTCTTTCACATCCCGGCCATCGGGCTGCGGCGTTTCACCATGGCCATCACCCGGTCGCGCGGTCGCAATGTGAAGCTGGGTACTACCGGGAGCGGCGTCCCGGGCGGCATGGTGGGCTTCCAGCGCTGTGCAATGGTTGCGATCGCGAGGATGGTCTCGGTCCACGCGAACTGCTCGCCGATGCACTGACGGACACCTCCGCCAAATGGAAAGTAGGCGAACCGTGGCCGATCCTCGTGTGTGCCCGGTCGCCACCGCTCTGGATCGAAGCGGAGGGGATCGGGAAACCACCGGGCGTCGCGATGAACCAGGTACTGCGGCATCAGCACGAGGGTATTGGCGGGCAACCGGAATCCACGCACCTCACTCTCCTCGATAGATCGGTATCCCAGCGTCCACGCCGGTGGGAACAATCGCATGGACTCGGCGACTACCATCCGGGCGTACACCAGCTTCGGCAGGTCTTCCATTGCGGGCAGGCGTCCGCCGAGCGCAGTGTCGATCTCCTGGTGAAGCCGGCTCTCGACCTCCGGATGCTGCGACAGGAGATACCAGGTGAAGGTGAGTGCGTTCGCGGTCGTCTCGTGGCCGGCGAGAAAAATGGTCATCGCCTCGTCGCGGAGCTGTTCATCCGTCATCCCGCTCCCGTCGCCTTCGGCGTCCTGTGCGAGCATCAGCATGGACAGCAGATCACCCTGATCGACGCCACTCGCACGACGCTCGGCGATGACGCGGTAGATAGTCCCATCGAGGGTGGCCTTGGCGCGCTCGAAACTTCGGTTCCAGGGAAGCGGCAGGTCGTCCAGATACTCGGCGAACGGCAATAGCGCGTAGTTGAAGAGACGCATGACTTCAGTCATGGCGTTGCCGATGGCGCGTGTGTCGCCTTCCACGTCGGCATTAAGCAGGGTTTTTCCGGCAATCGCGAGCGTCAGCTCCATCATGTCGCGCGCAATATCAGTCTCATCGCCGTCCTGCCACCCGGCGGTCGCACGCTCCGCGTAGGCGCTCATTACCCTGGCGTAGCCGGCAATCCGCTCGCGGTGGAAGGCGGGTTGTGCGAGACGACGCTGACGAAGGTGTGCACTGCCTTCGTTGGTGAGCAGGCCTTCGCCCAGGAGACGCTTTGCGCGCTGCAGACCGCGCCCCTTCACGAAGTTGCGCTTGTTGGTGAGCAGCACGTCCCGGATGTCGTCCGGATGAGTGAGGACGACGACGGACCCGGTGCCCATGGAGATCCTGGTCACGTCGCCGCACTGGGCAACGGCGCGTTGCAGAAAGCCAAGCCGGTCGCGCTGCAACTCGAGCAGATGCTTCCCCGGGAACGCCCTCGGCAGCGCGGGCGGCAGCGGAAGCGCGACGGTCACCGCAGCTCGAAGGTGAGCGTCGCCCACTTCGACTCGTAATCCAGCTTGGGCTTTTTCACGGGCTGCATGCTGATGAACTTCACATACCACTTGCCAGCCGAGGCAATCGGGATGGAAACCACGCCGGCGCTGTCGGCCGTAGCGGTGCCCGCTTTTACGGGCTCACTGCCCTCACGCTGGTAGCCTGCGAGCACGGTCATGCCCGGCGCGGGCTTCCGATCCACCAGAGCGACAAGCTTCAACGTGTCGCCAACGGCCAGCGTATACGGATTGCTGAGCGGGACGAGCTCGGCGGGGTAGCCGAGTCGCGTGTCCCAGCCGCCAGTGCGCGTGTCGCCCACCTGAATGATGGCTTTGACGTGCTTTGCGTACTGTTCGCGGGCACTGGCTTCGAGCTCGTTGCGCTCGCGCCGCCGGTCGAGAATCGACGGGATGCCGTCTTCCTCGAGGTAGCTGTTGAAGTCTTTCCCCGAGAGGGTGATCGATCGGGGAATGAGTGAGACGCCGAGGACGTACGTGCCGGACATGCCGGTGCGGAACCTGAGGTGTGACGTGTCGCCCTTAGCCGACCAGGAAAGGTTCTTCGTGCTCTGCCGGTGACCGGCGTGCATGATGTCGATGCGGCGTGCGCGCTCGCGTTTCACCGAGCCTTCGCTCGAGTCGAAGGTGCCGTTGAGCAGCGACACCTGGATTCGGGCGTTCGCCGGAACGAAGAAGCTGTCCAGCTTCATGTACAAATCGTGGGCTGCGAGTGGAGCGGCGACAGCGAGCCCGAGCAGAGTGGCGATGACGCGACCTTTCACGGTTCCTCCGGGAGTTGG
>JBKJRV010000210.1:0-3547 GCA_046593115.1 Gemmatimonadaceae bacterium | reverse complement strand
TGTCCGCGCTCAATGTGCGGTTTCGAGACATTCAGTATGGGCTCCCACTTCTCAGCCAAATATGGTTCTTCGCTACGCCAGTTGTTTATGCGTCTACTCTCGTTCCTGATTACCTTCGCACGCCGCTCGCGATAGCTAACCCAATGATCGGCATACTTGAAGCGTTCCGCTGGGCTCTTGTTGACGCTGGCCCACCAGACACTTGGCACGTCGTGGCCGCGATCACGTTCGTGTCTGTCACGTTGGCTACAGGAATAGCATTTTTCAACTCTATGCAACGCTCCTTCGCGGACACTATTTGATATGCCACCCGCTGTTACTGTCGATCAGATTACAAAAGCATATTCGCTTGGCGGCCCGCAAGAATTCGCCTCTCTCCGCGAAACCGTCGCTCGGACGATCTCCTCCCCGCTAACGCTCTTCCGACGTCGACGGTCTCCACGCGTACCCGAAACCTTCCGGGCGGTGAACGACGTATCGTTCGAGGTCGAGGAAGGGGAGGTCGTCGGGATCATCGGCAGAAATGGTGCTGGCAAGTCGACGCTTCTCAAGATCCTGTCTCGCATCGTATATCCGACCTCCGGCCACGCCATCCTCCGCGGGCGTGTCGGGAGCCTCCTCGAGGTCGGAACCGGCTTTCACCCTGAGCTGACAGGCCGCGAGAACGTGTTTTTTAACGGTGCGCTGCTCGGCATGCGCAAACGCGAGATTCAGGCGCGCTACGACGAAATAGTCGACTTCGCAGGCGTTGAGCGGTTTCTTGACACGCCGATTAAGCGCTACTCAAGTGGAATGACCGTGCGTCTGGCGTTCGCCGTCGCCGCGCATCTAGAACCAGAGATCCTCATCATCGACGAGGTCTTGGCGGTGGGCGATGCGCGGTTCCAGCGCAAGTGCTTGGACAAGATGCAGCAGGTCGGCAAATCGGGGCGCACCGTGCTTTTTGTTTCGCACAATATGCCAGCCGTCACACGCCTATGTCCGCGAACCATTGCGATGGATGCGGGTGCGATCGTGAACGATGGGCCAACCAGTGCAGTCGTCACCGCATATCTACGTTCCGACCTAGGGACAACGGCAGCTCGGAGGTGGGACGATCCAGCCGTGGCACCCGGTGACGAGGTGGCCAGGTTACGGGGGGTTAGCGTCCAAGACTCTGCGGGCACGACTGTCGAGGTTGTGGACGTGCGGCAACCGATTGATGTTACGATCGAGTACGATTTGCGCGCACCCTCCTCGGTGTTTAGCCACCTTCATGTCTTAAATGAGGAGGGGGTCTACGTGTTCGTCGCCATCGAAGGAGAGGACGTTGGTCCGACTACGCGCCTTCCGGGCCGGCACCGTAGCATCGCGCGCGTTCCGGGCAACCTTCTCACCGAGGGGACGGTCATCATGGGGGTCTCGCTCACAAACCACGAGACACTCACCGGGCACTACTTTGAGCAGGACGCAGTGGCCATCCAAGTCGTCGATCGCGAGGGCGGGCCCTCGTCCCGTGGGTCTTTCCCAGGCTCAATTCCGGGTGTCGTGCGACCGAAGCTACAGTGGACGACGTCGCATACCGAGACTGTCACATGAGCCGCGCACGGCGCGCGCGAAACGATAGCGCCACCCGCGCTCAGCCCGGCTCCCGATGGCCGACGGTCACGGTCGCGATTCCAACATACAACCGCGCCGCGATGATGAGAACTGCGGTGCTGTCGGTGACAGCGCAGAGCTACCGCGCGCTACGGATAGTGATCTCTGATAACTGCTCGACGGATGACACTCGGACAGTGGCGCTCGCGCTGGCGGACTCGGACTCTCGGATCGCGTATGTTCGTAGGGCGCGGAATCTGGGCCCAGAACGCAATTTTGCCGCAACGCTCGCCGAAGCAACGAGCCATTACTTCATGTGGTTGGCAGATGATGATTGGCTGGATCCCGACTACGTACGCGACTGCGTCGCTGTGCTCAGCGAGGACGAGGAGATCGCGATCGTGAGTGGCGACGTTAGGTACTGGCGCGACGGACACGTTGTCGAGCGCGACAGACCAACGGTGCTCTTGAGCAAGGTACCGGCGCGGCGGGTGCTCGCGATGAGCCGGATTGGGGGCCGCCACGGCTGGTATTACGGAGTCGGACGAACAAGCGTCATGCGACGCGCACGCCTTCGATCGACACTCGGCGGAGACTTCGTATATTTAGCTGACCTGGCTGCGTTGGGCCAGGTTCAGGCGGTGACGTCCGCGGGTTTGAATCGCAGGCTGGACGGTGAGTCGGCCGATCCGCGGGCCTTGGCACGGCGATTCGGCCTGCATCCTGCGTGGGGCCAGCACCACTTCTTGTGGATTGGATGGGTCACCGCCCGCGAAATCCTGGGGGGTAGTGCCGCCATGCGGCAGTGCATCTCGATACGCCATCGCGTCGTCCTTGCGCCGATGGTGTTTGCGGCATATCTGCGGCACTGGTGCATGCACTTTGTTGTCGCGGAAGGTTGGGTTTTCGTTCATCACGTACGGACATCACGTGCGGACAAGAGTCGGCAGCCGAGTTGTAGGCACTCATTAGGACGCGGCTCTGTCCGGGACCAAGGCCGATGATTGATCGGAGATGCTTCAGCTAATTTATCTTGCTTGGGCGCCGTTGAGTCCCTATTGCCTCAAGAGGTTTGCGGACTCCTATCGGGCCGTGGACGCAGGGACGGACCACCGGCTCACCGTCATTTTTAAGCAGTTCGAAGATTCGCTGGCGCTGGACAGTGCTCGACATGCACTCGGACCACTTGAATATGACGAGGTTCACTACCGTGGCAAAGGCCTCGATTTGGAGTCGTATCGCGATGCGGCTCGGGAAATGACAGGTACTGCGTTTTGCTTTCTCAATTCCACAGCTTCAGACTTTCATCCGCAGTGGCTGGGTCTGATGGACCGCGCGACAAGTGAACGAGGGGTAGGGCTTGTCGGGGCGACGGGTTCGTTTCAGTCCCTACATAAGGTCGACTGGCGGCTACCGGATCTCCCGTTGCACAAGCGTTTCGCGCTTGAGCTAGCGGTGGCAAGACGTCGAGCGCACCACAGGCGCGAATGGCCCGCGTTTCCGAATCCGCACATTCGCACTAACGGCTTTTTGATACCTCACGAGGTTTTCGACCGACTACGCTGGCCAAACGTGCGCGAGAAGCATGACGCGTATCGCTTGGAAAGCGGCGTCTCGGGCTTATCGGCACAGGTGCGGCGACTGGGTCTCGACCTCGCTCTGGTGGGACGAGACGGACGGGCTTTCGCGCCCGCTGAGTGGCCAGAGAGCGGAACCTTCTGGAGCCATGCGCAGAGGAATCTACTGCTCGCGGACAATCGTACACGGGACTATGACGCCGCTGGTGTTCGTGAGCGGGAGAGGCTCAGACGGCAGGCGTGGGCCGGTGATCCGTAGCCTCGACATCGGCGTCGTTAGACCCTATGGAGGTTGACATCCGGCCCTGCTGATAAGCAGGGCCGGTCCCCCCTCACGCGATCGTGTGGGGATGTTCTGGCCGCGCGGCTGGTACCCGCGCGGCGGGCACAAC
>JBKJRV010000477.1:0-3814 GCA_046593115.1 Gemmatimonadaceae bacterium | reverse complement strand
GCTGGCGAAGCGCGCCGCGCTGGTCGTCACCGATTTCTATCCAACCTTCATCGTTCCCCGGCAGATCAGGGCCTTGCGATCCCGCGTCGACACACCGGTGGTCGCAGTGGATTCGTGCACCGTAGTTCCGATGAAGCACTTTGACCGCGAGCATGCCACCGCGGTCGGGTTTCGTCCGCGTCTCATGGCGGCGCTCTCGAACTATCTGGCGCCTGTCGAACATGGCAACCCACGGGTCCGCCGTCCAATCGACCTGCCGTTCGACCCGGTGCGCCCCACACACGAGGGCATCGGCGCGCTGGTGGCCTCCTGCGACGTCGATCACGGGGTACCGCCGGCGCGAACGATTCGTGGGGGCCCACGGGCGGCTGCCGCGCGCCTCGCACACTTCGTCGAGCACGGACTCCCGCGATATGACGACGCGCGCGGCGATCCCAACGAGGATGCGACCAGCATGCTGTCGCCGTACCTGCACTTCGGAAATATCTCACCGCTGGACGTACTGCTCCGAACCCGCGAAGCCGGCCCGGCCGAGCCGTTCGCCAAGTTTCAGGATGAGCTGCTCACCTGGCGTGAGCTGTCCTACAACTTCGTGTACCACAACCGGAAGCACCGCACGGTGGAGTCAATCCCGCCGTGGGCGCGGGAGGAGCTGCGGGCGCGCGAGTCCGACCCCAGGCCGGTTCTTTTTTCGCAGGAGCAGCTGGAGAAGGCCGAGACCGGCGACGCACTCTGGGATGCGGCGCAGCGCGCGTACCTCGTGGATGGCTGGATGCACAACACGCTGCGCATGCTCTGGGGGAAGGCGGTCGTCCAGTGGACGGCCAATGCGCACGACGCCCTCACCACGCTGGAGCATCTCAACAACAAGTATTCGCTCGACGGACGCGACCCCAATACGTACGGCGGCATCCACTGGATCTTCGGCAAGTTCGATCGGCCATTCTTTCGTCGGGCGATCTACGGCACCGTGCGCTATCAGTCGCTCAAGGCCGCGGCGAAAAAGTTCGACGTGGCACTGTACGTCGAGCGGCATTCAGGGGAGCGGTGAGCTGGCGCCGCATATTTCCACGATTGTCGTACCTGTAATTGTTGGCGCCCAGGTCACGAAGGCACCGGAACGCAGAACGACCGCGTCGTCTCAGGCGGCGGATTCCGGGTGTAGCCACCGGTCGAGCGACGCCAGGTCAGAAAGGATTTCGATGCCGCTCTCGCGGATAGCAATCGGTGCGCCTGCTCCACCCACCAGCAGGGCGACGTGACGCGGCAGCTTGCGGCGCAAGGTGCGAATGTGATCCGCGCCTGACCGGGAGCGGGGTTGAACGCAACTCACGGCCACCGCCGCCAGGGGCGCTTCGACGGCGAGGGCCGCGATCTGGGCCACCGGCGTATCAACACCGAGTACGAGCGCGCGCCACCCCGCGAGCGCAAAGACAAGCGCGGACATCTGAAGACCGAGGCCGTGCAACTCGCCCGGAAGCGTCGCGAGGGCAGCGACCGGACCTCGAGCACGGTCGTCCAGTGGCATGCGCACGGTGCGCAGGAAGTCGCCAAGCACCGAGGATCCGAAATGCTCGTGCCGAATCTCGAGCGCGCCATCGGCCCAGTCGGCGCCGATCGCCGAGAGTAGCGGTGAGGCGCGATGCTCAAGGAAGTCCAGCGGTCCAAGGCGCGCCCAGTCCAGTTGAAAGGCGCGCTTGAGTCGCTCCGCGTCGAAGGCGCGAACCGCGTCGAGCAGGTCGGCGAGATCCGCGGACGCGGGCGACGATGAGGCGCCGGCGATCAGTCGCGGCCGGGTCGGCGAGAGAGCGGGGACGGAGACCGACGTCAGCAGGGCATCGAGCGCGCGCTCCGATGCGGGCAGCACCTCGGCCGCCCGATGACCGGCTGCGATGGCCTGGGCCACTCGTCGCAGGCGCGGCACCGTGGACAGGGGATAGACCCGGTGGCCGGAAGGTTTGCGTTCGGCTGCCGGGAATCCGTAGCGCCGCTCCCACGTGCGAATCGTGTCGATCGGAATACCCGTGGCGGCGGACAGGGCACCGATGGAGAGCAGTCCGGCTTCGGAGGGCTCGTGCCGCGGTGGAGAACGACGTGGCACGCGCTCGCCTCGGATGACGGAAAGGGTTTGAACAGGATTTGCCCGGAGTATAGCAGTCCGGGCTGCGGGCGGCATCGTCCATCGTGACGCCCACACGGGTCCGACCCCGGGGAGCGAACGCCCCGAGGCCGAACGAGTGGTGGTGTTAGGCCGCGACGTGCCAGCGACGCTGGATTCCCTTCAGGGTCACGGCCTGATATACGGCCGCGGCTCCAACGAGCCCGTAGATGATGGCGCCGAGCGTGTTCTTGTTTCCGAACGCGCCGGCACCGGTGATGGTTGCGACGAGGTCGACATTGGCGAAGGCCACGAGGCCCCAGTTCAGGCCGCCGATGACGAGGAGAATCGCGGCGAGGACGTCGATCTTTTTCATGGTAATGTTCTCTCTGGTGTGGGTTGGAACGCGGGTTGGAACGAGTGGGCTAAAACGAGTGGGCTAGAAGAGACGCCACCTCAACGCCCTGTCTCCGATTCAGTGAGGTGTTTATGTTATGAAAAGAATATGAACAGGTTTTGCACGGTTGTCAAGGGGCGCCTTCGGCGCCGCCGCGTAACTGGTGCGTCGGGTCGATACGCGTGCTCCGGGACGCCGACACCGAGTGCCATCGTCTCCGCTCTGCGGGAGCCGTTCGTTGACCGTCCAGCACCCACTGGCTAAATTCGGAGGCTGTGTTGGATAGGTGGCCGAGTGGTTGAAGGCACCGGTCTCGAAAACCGGCATACCGGCAACGGTATCGTGAGTTCGAATCTCACCCTGTCCGTAGCCTGTTACGTGCTTCGTGCTTCGTGTGGCGTGAGTGGTGTTCGGATCAGCGCGCGTGGTATCCGAATACAGTCACGCAGCACGCAGGACGCATCACACCGCAGACCTGGATGGGTGGCCGAGTGGTTTAAGGCGCACGCCTGGAAAGTGTGTGTACGTTTATAGCGTACCGTGGGTTCGAATCCCACCCCGTCCGTTTTATTGCCGTTGGAGCTTGGCGATCAGGGTTTCGTAGACGCTTTTGGCAGCGTCACCACAAACTCTGAACCCTTACCGAAAGTGCTGGTGGCGCTGAGCTCACCGCCGAGTCCTCGCGCAAGATCCCGGCTTATGGCCAGCCCCAGTCCAGTGCCCTCGTGATTGCTTGTCAGGCGCCGCTCGAGCTGCACGAAAGGTTCAAACACCGTGGCAAGCCGTTCTTCCGGAATGCCGATCCCTGTGTCGCGAACGGAAATGGATACGTTTTCTCCCGCGTCGAGGCAGCTCACTGCTACCGTTCCGCCGGGTTCGGTGAATTTGATCGCATTTGAGAGCAGGTTGAGCAGGATCTGTCTCAACTTTTCTGCGTCCGCGAATGCGCCGAGCGATTCATCGCACCCTGTGTAGTCATAAATCAGGCTTCGAGCGTGAAGCTGCGGAGTAATTAGCGGTTCGAGATCGAGCAGCAGCGGGTGGAGCGCGACGGGCTTCATGTCGAACTCGACGTGACCTGCTTCGAGCTTTGCGTAGTTGAGAATGTCGTTGATGAGCGACAGGAGGTTCCGCTGGCTGCGCTGGATTCTCTCCAGGTCGGATTGCTGATCTGCGTTGACTTCCCCGCGGATGCCCATCATCAGCAATTCTGCGTAGCCACCGATCGCGTTGAGCGGGGTGCGCAGTTCATGGCTCATCAACGACATTCTCAACTACGCAAAGCTCGAAGCAGGTCACGTCGAGTTCGACATGAAGCC
>JBKJRV010000429.1:0-6519 GCA_046593115.1 Gemmatimonadaceae bacterium | reverse complement strand
AACTCCCTCCGATCTCGATGAGCTCCCCGCGCGAGACGATCGCCTCGCGTCCTCCAGCCACGTGGTCGAGCGAGAGCACGAGCGCCGCCGCGCAGTTGTTCACGACGAGCGCATCCTCGGCGCCGGTCAGCTCACGCAGCAGCGCGCGGCAGTGGTCGTACCGCGACCCGCGCGTGCCGCTTTCGAGATCGTACTCCAGATTGCTGAAACCCTCGCTGGTCGCGCGGATGGCGTCGATGGCAGCACGGGCGAGCGGTGCGCGCCCCAGGTTTGTGTGCAGCACCACGCCGGTTGCATTGATCACGGGCCCCAGGCGCAGACGATCGCGCGCTCCCATCTCATCGGCGATGGCACGAGACCACTCGCCCGAATCGCGTGGCGTCCGGTCAGGCGATCGTCGCGCGTGCTCGATGGTCGCCCGAATGGCATCGACGACTATGGACCGTGGGGCGCGGCCGAGCAACGGGCGTACATCGTCGCTTTCGAGCAACGCGCTGACGCTCGGCAACGTGCGACGCGGGTCGCTCACAGGAATGGGGGCGGTGGAGGAGACGAAGGCGGCCTCACCTTCGTGGCTGCCGAATCCGCCCGCGTGGATGCAGCCGAATCCGCCCGTGCGGACGCCGCTGAATCCGCGGCCGTCGGGGTCTTGAGCTTCGGGAGAGTGAAGATCCGGTCGCTGGAACGTGCGGCGTCGAGCAACCCGCGAATCTCCAATGCACGTAACCGATATGCCGTTCCGGCGACGACGGGCGCTCCGAGCGTCAGCACGACGTCGAGCTCCGGGCTCTCGCGGCTCGGCGTTGCCGCAGGCGTCGTATCGCGCTTCGCAGCCCCGCGAACCGGCATCGGAATGCGTGGCGTTGCCGCGCGTGCGCGCGACGTATCACGTCTATTGGCAGTCGAGTCCCGGGCACGTGCCGAATCCTGCTTCGCGCGCTCCGCTGACTGGCGCGCTACGTCGAACGCACGGCCGAATGCCGCGGTCAGAATCGGCACCACCGCCGAATCGGCGCTCGCGAGACGAAAGAGACCGGGCGCCATGTCCATGGCAGGCTGAATGCGCTTGTCGAAGGCCACGCGAAGTGTGACGGAATCCACCACCGTGACGGTGTTGATCCGCGGGCCAATGGTGTCATGCACAAAAGCGAGCAATTCCACACCCGCGGTGCCCGTCAGCGTAATCACGGTGCTATCCCAGGCTTCACGCGGATCAACGGCGCGATTGTTATTCGCGTCCATGAAGGCACGGACCGTGTACCGGCCCAGTGGCACATTGCCCATCTCGAACCGTCCAGTGCTGTCCGCCGACGCGACATAGACCACGCTGTCGGTCGAAATCGCTTCGATGGCGGCGCGCGGCGCGGGCTTGCCGGCGATCCAGTCGAACACTATGCCCGAGATGCGCGTGTCGGGAATCTCGCCGCCCGTGGAGAAGAGTGCGGTCGCGCCCTGCTTCCGCACGTTGCTGCGCAAGTCGGAGAGTCCGGGGAGCATGGTGACGGTGTAGACTGTATTGGGCCGCCACCCTTTGCGCGGACGAACGGCGATCGCCGAACGCCGCCAGTCGACGCGCGGTTCGCCGTCACGCGGTGAGATCAGGAATAGCCGGTCGAGCGACGGAGCTCCCTGCGGACGCTCACCGACCACTTCATCGAATCGGAACACCACCCAGTTCGGCCGCGTGTTCAACGCGCCTGAATCAGGGGTGATAGCCACGATCTCCGGGGCGAGCCGATCCTCCGGTCCACCCGGTGGCACGCCCGGCGATGCACACGCGGCGAGGAGGCTCAGGAGCATCAGTCGCCGCACAACGACCTCACCTTTTTCGAAAGCTGTTCGCGCCGAAGACTCCATTCCTGCTGCTTCACCCGCTCGGCGTCCACCACGGCCGCAGGCGCGCGGGCAATGAACTTCTCGTTCTGAAGGCGCTGCTCCAGTGCCGTGAGCTGTTTCTGAAGTTGGCCAAGCTCCTCCTTCACGCGTCCGCACTCCTTGCCGATGTCCACGAGCCCGGCCAACAGCATGACGATCTCGCTGCCATCTGAGAGTATCAGGTTGGCGCCCGGCTCGGCTGGTGCGGTCGGCACGATGGAACAGCGACCGCGAGTGAGTTGCCCGATCAGTGCACTTTCCTGTTCGAGCACCGTGCGTGAGTCCGGGGCGGGCACCACGAACGCATCGACCATGGTACCCGGAGCAATGGCGTAGTCGGCCCGCAGCTGCCGGATACCGGCGACGACAGCTCGCACTTTCTCGAAGGCATCACCGCCGGCCCCCAGCCCGGTGGGCTCCGGCCAGGATGACGACGCGAGCATCGCATTCAGTGGCGTTCCTGGCAGTCGCTGCCAGAGCGCCTCGGTCACGAACGGGACGATAGGGTGCAGGAGGCGCAGTGCACTGTCAAACGTGGCGACAAGGACCGCGCGAGCGACTTCACGATCCGGACCAGCCACCGACAGACGCTGCTTCACCGATTCGACATACCAGTCCGCCAACTCGTTCCAGACGAAGCGGCGCGCGACTTCGGCGTACTCGTTCAGCCGCAGTCCCAGCCCGACCCTGCTGGCGCTCGCGGGAGCATCGCTCGGCACTATCTGATCGGACGCACCGGTATCACGGGACCAGGCGTTGCCCGCCGGACGGGCGGGCCCCAGCGCCTCGTTGCATTCAGCAACAGCGGCGTCGAGGCGTCCAAGAATCCAGCGATCGGACCGCGTCAGTGACGCAGGATCAATCTCGCTGAGCGGCCGCGCGGACTCCGCCCCGATATTGGTCAGCAGGAAGCGACCGATGTTCCACAGCTTCGTGATAAAGTTGCGTCCCGGAGCGAAGGATCGCTCGAGATCATTCGGATCGAGAATGACGTCTACGCCCATTCCCATCCCGGCAATCAGCGTGTGTCGCAGCGCATCTGCGCCGTACAGTTTGACCACGTCGAGCGGATCGATGCCGTTGCCGAGCGACTTTGACATCTTGCGATGCTGCGTGTCCCTGACGATGCCGTGCAGATAGATGGTGTGAAACGGCACCTGGCCATTCATGAATCGCATGCCGCTCATCACCATGCGCGCGATCCAGAAGAACAGGATGTCCGGCCCGCTCACGAGTACGTCGCCGGGATAGAACGCCTTCAGGTCCTGCGATTCGCTGTTCGGCCAGCCAAGCGTCGAGATGGGCCATAACCACGACGAGAACCAGGTATCGAGCACATCCTCATCCTGTCGGACGCCCTTCTGGCAGCGAGGACACGCCGCCGGATCCTCGCGCAGCGCATCCTGCCATCCGCAGTGATCGCAATAGAAGACGGGAATCCGATGACCCCACCAGAGCTGCCGCGAGATATTCCAGTCGCGGATGTTCTCCATCCAGTGGTAGTAGACGGCTTCCCATCGGGCTGGCAGAATACGCACTCGCCCATCGCGCACGGCAGCCAGTGCGGGCTCCGCGAGGGGCTTCATGCGCACGAACCACTGGTCCGAGAGCCGAGGCTCGACGACCGTGTTGCAGCGGTAGCAGTGGCGGATGGCGTGATCGTGCGGCTCGATCTTCACGAGCAGGCCAGTGCTCCGCAGCATTTCGACAATGCGCGTTCGCGCCTCGAAGCGGTCGAGTCCACGGAGCTCTGCAGGCACCCGGTTCGCGGCATTCGCCCCTTCTTCCATCCGTCCTTCGGGGGAGATGACGACCGGCATTGCGAGGTCATGCCGCGAGCCCATTTCGAAGTCGTTCGCGTCATGGGCGGGGGTGATCTTCACGGCGCCGGTCCCGAATGCCTGATCCACTGCCTCGTCACCGATGACGAGAATGGGAATGTTCACGACCGGCAGGATGACGCGCTTGCCGATGAGGCTCTGGTAGCGCTCGTCGGCGGGATGCACGGCCACGGCGACGTCACCAAGCATGGTCTCGGGACGGGTAGTGGCGACCATGATCGCGCCGTCGCCGCTCTCGAGTGGATACTGGATGAAGTGCAGGGCGCCGCGCTCATCCGCATGCTCGGCTTCCTCATCGCTCAGTGACGTGAGGCAGTGCGGGCACCAGTGGTGCACGCGCATCCCGCGATAGATCAGGTCGTCTTCGTACAGGCGGACGAACGCTTCGCGGACGGCGAGCGAGAGCTCGGGCGATAGCGTGTAGCTGGTGCGTGACCAGTCCGCCGACGCGCCGATGGCCCGCAACTGCTCGAGGATGACGCCGCCGGTCTCCGCCACGAACTGTTCGGTGCGTGCCACGAACGGTGCGCGGCCGAACTGCTGGCGCGTTTGTCCCGTCTCGCGCGCAATGATTTTTTCGACGACATGCTGCGTCGCGATGCCGGCGTGGTCCGTGCCCGGCAGCCACAGGGTTTCGTCACCGGACATGCGTCGCCAGCGTGTCAACACGTCCTGTACGACCATGTCCAAACCGTGACCGGCGTGCAGAATGGCGGTGACGTTTGGGGGCGGCATGACGATGACGAACGGATCACGGTCCCCGCCGGCCTTGCGACTCTGCTCCGCGTACGCGGTAAAAGAGCCGCTGCGCATCCACTGGTCGTAGATGGCCGCTTCAGTGGCATGCGGATCGTATTGGGGCGGGAGCTCGGTCGGTTCAGTCATCGAGCGGAAATTAACCGCGGAAACGCGTCGCGAGTGAGTAGAGGAAATGAAACTGGCCGGCCGCGAACATATCGCAGCCGGCCAATTTGCAGTCCCGCGAAACGGACGCAGGACGCAGCACGCAGCACGCAGGAGTGTTTTGCCGCGCTAATCGGCTCTCTGGGTGTCCGGCGCCGACTCGGGATCCGCCACGTGATCGGCTTTGGCAACGCCGCTGGGTGCAACGGGCGAGCCATCGGTGCGTCCGCCGCGCGGCGTCTTCTTCACGCTCTTTACCTTGCGATTGCCGGTCCCTGGCGACTCGGAATCGTCTTCCGCTGAATTCAGGAGTGCTTCATTCTGGCTCAACCAGCGCTCCTCGAGTTTGGGTTTTGGATCGGCATGCCGATCGAATTCTTCCGACGTACCCTGACGGCGGCGGCCGATGCCGACCTGCTGACCTTCCCAGTGCGCCTCGGTGAGGGACGGGTCGCCCTCGGCGAGCCGGCGCGCGGTGTCGGCAATCAGCGTCTCCTCCTCTCCAACGAGCATCCGATTGACGACCGTCTCGACGTCGGGAACGCCGCGGGCGATTGTGACGGCGTGAGCGGCGTCGTGCTCGGTGTCCACCATGCCCGCCAATTCAATGATGCCCTCGCCGATGGCGCCAATGTCGATGGCGCATTCGGCAAGAATGGGGTCGTTGCGGAACGCTTCGAGGACTCGCTCTTCGAGCGTGGCTTCGAAATCGTCGTCCACATCATCGCCTGCCGCGTACGCACCGTCATCGAGATCGTCGATGTCATCCTCGTCGAATTCCTCGAACTCCTCGTCGATGTCGGCAATGTCGGAAACAGGATCGGCGAGCTCGGATGGGGACGTGGCAAGACCGGAACGGAGTCGCCTGGCGATGCCCGAAATGCCGCCCATCTTTTGAGCCATCATGATGCCGACGGCCAGACCGGCGAGCGCGCCAACTACCAGACCCATCGCGGGCGAGCCTTGTTCGTCCTCGTCAGAATAGCGAACTGTCATGGGTGCCTGTGGCGGAAAGGTGGGACACATACATTAGCATGTGGTGCGGCGCACAGTTACTTTCTGCGTTCTGTGGGTGCAAGAAAAAGGCCATTTTCCGTCGCGCATTTGTCATGACGAATTCGTTGCCAACCGATCCGCAGCCTCCGCGTCGCGAGCCTGCCTCGCTGGGCGAACTCAAGCTCAACGCGGTGCCGAAGCTGCACATTGCCGCATGGCTCGTCATCGCCGTGCTGGCAGTCGCCGGCATTGTGCTCTTTTTCATGTACGGTGATTTCGTCTCACCGGTGCTCGTGATGCGCGAGAGTGCGGACGCATGCTGCAGCTGACCCTCCCCGATGGTGCTGTCCGGAGCATCGAGCCCGAGACACTGGCTCGCGAGGTCGTGGCATCTATCGGGTCGAGGCTGCTCCGGGATGCCATCGCCGTCGAGGTGAACGGCGAAGTGCAGGACCTGATGACGCCCATTCGTCAGAGCGGGGCATTTCGGGTGATCACGGAGAGCAGTCCGGATGCCGTCGCGGTGCTGCGGCACTCCGCCGCACACGTGCTGGCCACCGCGGTCCGGCGACTCCGTCCCGATGCGAAGATTGGCTTCGGCCCTGCCATTGAAAACGGCTTCTATTACGACTTCGAGGTCGCGCAGCCTTTCACTCCCGAGGATCTCGAGAGCTTCGAGAAGGAAATGCGGAAAGTCGTGCTCGAGAAATACCCGTTCGTGCGTGAGGAAGTGAATCGCGGGGAAGCGCTCCAGCGCTTCGCGGATGATCCGCTCAAGCTCGAGCGCATCGCGGATCTCGGTGCCGATGAAGTCATTTCCACGTACACGGATGGACCGTTCATCGGCACCGAGATCCGCGATGCGCTCGAGCTTGAGCGGATCATCCGCGAAGCGCTGGAGCGC
>JBKJRV010000243.1:0-2878 GCA_046593115.1 Gemmatimonadaceae bacterium | reverse complement strand
TTCCACCGATGCGCAGCGGCATCATCACATTCTCGTGCGCCGAGAACTCACGCAGCAGATGATGAAACTGAAACACGAAGCCCACCTTCCGGTTCCGCAAGGCCGACAGCGCGGCATCGGTCTGTCCCGTGACCAGTTCCCCGCCGAGAGCGACGGAACCGCTCGTGGGCTGATCCAGCCCGCCGAGGACGTGCAGCAACGTGCTCTTGCCTGCGCCGCTGGCTCCAATGATTGCCACCATCTCTCCGCGGGCCACTGTGAGATGAACGCCGTCGAGCACGTGAATGCTCCCACCGTCTCCGCCGACGTACGTCTTGAACAGGTCGCGCGCTTCGAGAATGGTCATCAATCGTGGCGGATCGCGTCCACGGGGAACAGGCGAGACGCCTGCCGCGCCGGATAGAGCGTCGCCAGGGCTGCAATCGCGAGACTGGCCAGAACGATGGCGGCGACGTCGAGTGGCTCCAGCGCCACCGGCAGGTGATCAATGAAATACACCTGCGGGTCAAGACTGATGAACCGATACTTGTCGAGCGCGAGGGCGGTCAGCAACCCGAGCAGCAGCCCCAGGCCCGTGCCCACGAGCCCAATGACAAGTCCCTGCGCGAAGAAAATATTCCGAATCGATTTCGAAGGCATCCCCATGGCCTTGAGGATCCCGATCTCACGAGTCTTGTCCGTGACCACCATCGTCAGCGTGCTCACAATGTTGAACGCCGCGACGATCACGATGAGCAGCAGGATGATGCTCATGCCGAGCTTCTCGAGCTTGAGCGCCTGAAAAAGCGAGCTGTTCTGCTGCTGCCAGTCCACCGCGCGATAGGGAAACCCCAACTTCTGCGCAAGGCTCGCCGATACTTCCGGAGCGATCCAGCGATCGGTGGTGCGAGCCTCGATACCCGTCACCGCATTCGTCAACCCGGCGAACTCCTGCGCCGCCTCGAGCGACATGTAGATGTAGGAATTGTCATACTCGTACATGCCGGTGTCGAACAGGCCCGTGACTTCGTACTGATACATGCGCGGCATGAAGGAGCCGAGTGCCGCGTTCATCTTCGCGCCAGCCGGCGAGACCAGCGTGACCTTGTCGCTGGGGTAGGCGTTGAGCCGGCTGGCCAGATGCTTCCCGAGGACGACGCCGCGCAGTCGTCCATCACTGCTTCTGAAGCTGAAGTCCCCGGCGATCGCATGCTCACGGATGGCGGTCACGCCCTTCACGCCCTTCGGCTCCGATGGCAAGCCGACGAGATATACGCCCTCGGCGTAATCATGGCCGGCGCTTGCCAGTCCCTGCGTGAGCACGAAAGGGGACGCCGCCACGACACCCGGATGCTTGCGCACGGTGTCGAGCACACGATCCCAGTCTGTCAGCTTCAGATCGTCGCCAAAGGTCAGCAGGCGGATGTCGGGACTGCCGACAAGAATCTTCTCCCGCAGGTCGTGCTGCAGGCCGTTCATCACTCCCATGATCACGATGAGCGCACTGACGCCGACCACCACACCACCGATCGCGATGACGCTGATGAACGAGAGGAGCTTTGCCCCGCGCCGGCTGCGCAGGTAGCGCCACGCGATGGACCACTCGAGCCGGGTCATTCCGGTCGCATTGTTGGAAAAAGAATCACGTCGCGTATGTTGGCCGTGTCGGTGAGGTACATGAACAGGCGATCCAGCCCGATCCCCACGCCGCCCATTGGTGGCATCCCATACTCCATCGCCCGGAGGTAGTCCTCATCCACGCCACTGGCCTCCAGGTCACCTGCGGCGCGCAACCGGGCCTGAGCCTCGAACCGGCCACGCTGATCCAGCGGATCATTGAGCTCACTGAAGGCATTCGCCAGTTCCCGACCCTTCGCGAACAGCTCGAAGCGCTCGGTCAGACCTGCCCCCCCGCGCTTCGGCTTGGCCAGTGGTGAGAGCTCCACCGGGTAATCGATAATGAACGTCGGCTCTGTCAGCGTCGACTCGACGAAATGCTGAAAGAGCTCGTCCAGCAGCTTGGGACGACTCAAGGTGCCGGCGTGTTGGACCCCCGCGCGTGTCGCCGTGTTCCGAAGCGTGACATCATCCATCGCCATGACGTCGGCGCCCATGGCGACGGTGAGCGACGGCACCCACTCGCGCCGCGGGAAGGGCGGACGGAGCTCCGGCACACGATCCGCGAACTCGGGAACGCTCTGCACCGCCGTCACGGCTTCAGCCACCAGAGACTCGACCACTGGCATCATGCCTTCGTAATCGGCGTACGCCTCGTAAAACTCCAGCATGGTGAATTCCGGATTGTGTGTCCGGTCGATGCCCTCGTTCCGGAAGTCATGGCCGATTTCATACACGCGGTCGAAGCCACCGACGACGAGCCGTTTCAGGTACAGCTCGTCGGCGATGCGCAGGAAGAGCGGCATGTCGAGCGCATTGTGCTGCGTGGTAAACGGCCGGGCCGCAGCCCCGCCGTAGAGCGGCTGCAGGACGGGGGTCTCGACCTCCAGATACCCTTTCCCGTCGAGAAAGCGTCGAATGGCCGTCGTCATGCGCGAGCGCGCGACGAACAGCGCACGCACCTCCGGATGGACGGCGAGGTCAGCGTACCGCTGCCGGTACCGTTGCTCCGGATCCGTGAATCCGGAGTGCCGAACCGTTTCGCCATTCACGACTTCTTCCTTCCCGAACGGGAGTGGTCGCAGGGACTTCGCCAGCAGTGTGAACTGCTCGACACGCACCGTGGCTTCCCCGGTCCGCGTGCGAAACATGGGACCAACCACGCCGACATGATCGCCGAGGTCCAGCAGCTCCAGGAGAGCGAAGGCATCCTCACCGAGTCCATCCTTCCGGAAATACAGCTGCACGCGGCCACTCGGATCGGCGAGATGCGCGAACACCG
>JBKJRV010000060.1:0-6887 GCA_046593115.1 Gemmatimonadaceae bacterium | reverse complement strand
GCATCGTCGGTGTGGTCGGCGACACGCCCATCCTCTGGTCGCAGGTACAGGAATGGGTGAACGCCCGGCGGGCCGCGGGAATGGCGATTCCATCGGATACGGGAGCACAGCTGGAGCTCGCGCGGCAGGCGGTGCAGGATCTGGTGGACGAGGAGCTCCTCGTGCAGCGCGCCAAGCGGGACAAGATCGAGATCACGGATGCGGATGTGGCCGCAACGGTGGACCGGCAGATCAAGCGGCTTCGGGAGCAGATCACCGATGACGCGCAGTACCGTGCGGAGCTGGTCCGTTCGGGCTTCGGCACGCCGGAGGACTACCGCAAGTGGCTCATGGATCAGGGGCGGCGCCAGTTCGCTCGGCAGCGTCTTATCGACAAGCTGCGTCAGGAAGGGAAGCTCGCCGCCTTGTCGGTGAGCGAGCAGGAAGTGTCGGATATGTTCGAGAAGAACAAGGCCTCGCTGCCGCGACGTCCGTCCACTGTCACGTTTCGTCAGGTCGTGGTTGCACCAAAGGGCTCGCCGGCGGCACGTGCCGCAGCGCGCGTGAGGGCGGACTCACTCCTCGCTGAAGTGCGGCGTGGCGGTGATTTCGCGCAGATCGCCAAGCGGGAATCCATGGATCCCCAGACGAAGGAAACGGGCGGCGATCTCGGCTGGAACCGACGTGGCACAATGCTCCCCGCGTTCGATCGTGTGATGTTCAGCCTGAATCCCGCGCAGGTCAGCGACATTGTCGAGACGGAATACGGCTACCACATCGTGAAGGTGGATCGGGTGCAGCCTGCCGAGGTGAAGGCGCGGCACATTCTCATTCGTCCGGCCCTGGGTTCCAGCGACGTGGCGCGTGCACGTGCCGAAGCCGATAGCGTCGCGGTGGCGCTACGCAACGGCGCTTCATTCGACACACTCGTCGCCCGCCACAACGATCCGCGCGAATACACGCTCATCCTGGAGCCGGTCGATCGCGAGAAGCTCCCGCAGTCCTATGCGACCGCGTTCACCGGAAAAGTGGACGGCGATGTCGTCGATCCGTTTCCGATCGATGATCGGGCGTCCGGAGTGCCCAAGTTCGTCGTGGCGCAGGTGGTGAAGGCCGTGGAAGGGGGCGAGATGACGATCGCCGATCTCCGTGAGACGATCCGCGATCAGATCGCGCAGGAGAAGTCGATGCGCAGGCTGCTCGAGTCGCTGCGCCGGGAGACGTACGTCTCCGTGAGGCTCTGAGCCCTCACACCAGGTGAGCGCCGCCGCTGGCGGCCTGCCCCGGCTCGCGATTACGGTCGGCGACCCGAGGGGCATCGGGGCGGAGGTGATTGCGCGCGCGCTCGACGATGCTGCCGTTCGAGCGGTCTGTGAGCCCGTGATCGTTGGGCCTGTGGGTCTTGCACTGAAGGTCGACGATGCAATCGGCCAATGGCGATCCACCTCCACGACCTCGAATGCCGGGCGGTTGAGCGGGATCGCCATCGAGCGTGCGGTGGCGCTGGTTCGCGATGGTGCGGTGGAGGGCATTGTCACCGGTCCGATCGACAAGCGCGCGCTTCTCGACGGGGGCTACCACTTTCCTGGACATACCGAGATGCTGGCGTCGCTCTTCGGAGTCGATGTGGCAATGATGCTGGCCTCGGAGCGGCTACGGGTGGTTCTTGCGACGACCCATCTGCCGCTGCGCGCCGCTCTGGACGCGCTCACCCTGGAAACGATCGTCCGCGTGGCGGGCTCGACACGCGCAGGCCTGCGGGACTGGTTCGGTATCGCCGAGCCAAGGATCGCCCTTTGTGCGCTCAATCCTCACGCTGGCGACGGCGGCCGTTTCGGCGATGAGGATGACCGGGTGCTCACCCCTGCGGCCCGACAGGCCGGACTTGCAGGTCCGTTTCCGGCTGATACCGTGTTCGTTCGTGCCATGCGAGGCGAGTTTGACGCGGTGATCGCGCCCTATCACGACGTGGGGATGACCGCTATCAAGGTTGCATCCTTCGGGTCGGCGGTGAACGTCACGCTGGGCCTGCCCGTTCCGCGGACCTCACCGGATCATGGCACGGCGATCGACATCGCGGGACAGGGCATCGCGGACCCGTCGAGCATGAAGCAGGCGATCCGTATGTGCGCGGAGATTGTCGAGCGGGTTCGCGAAGGATAGATACGCGTACTGCGTATTGCGTACAAAAGCAAAGGCGGTAACCACGCACCACGCACCACGCTCTACCCCTTCGCTTTCTCCTCTGCTGCCGCTTCGGCGCGCTCCACCGCCCGTCGGTCTCCCACGGAATGCAGATCGACGCCCAACATGTCGATTCGCCGGCCTTCCATCCGATTTACGGTGAACACCGCACCCCCCGCTGTCACCCGATCACCCGCCGTGGGGAGGCGACCAAGCGAGCCGAAGACGAATCCACCGACGGTGGTGTAGTCCTCATCGGGGACGCCGAGTCCGAAGCGCTCGTTCAACTCGTTGATGTGGGTTGTCCCGGCGATGACGACCTCTCCGCCGCGTGACGGTCCGACCGGTGCCGCCGGGTCATCGTACTCATCGAGAATCTCGCCGACGATTTCCTCCAGCAGATCCTCCATCGTGACGACGCCCGCGGTACCGCCGTATTCATCGAGCACGATGGCCATGTGCTCCTTCAGTCGCTTGAAGTCGGCGAGCACCTCTTCGACCTCGCGTGAGCCCGGGACGACGTGCACCTCTCGCATGATGGAGCGCAGCTCGAATTTCGGCGGCGCCTTGCGCAGCACCTGCAGCAGGTCTCTCGCGAGGACGAGGCCGATAATATTGTCGATCGTCTCCTCGTACACCGGGTACCGCGAGAATCCGCCCTCCTGCACGATCGTGAGCGTCTCTTCCAGCGTCTCGTCGATCGAGAGCGCGATGATATCCGTGCGTGGAGTCATTACCTCGCGCGCGGTTTTCTCCGAGAACTCGAAAACGCCCTCGATCATGGCGGCGTCCTGTCGCTCGAGCGCGCCGCGCTCCTGACTGTGCTCCACGAGCATGCGCAGCTCTTCGGGCGAGTGCACGGCTTCCTCTTCAGTGGCCGGGCGCTGGCCGAACACCCTGAGCACCCCGTGCGCGGACTTGTTCAGGACGAAAATGAACGGCGTCATCAGCCACGCGAAGAAAATCAGTGGCGGTGCCAGCCAGCGGGCGACTTTCTCCGGATGCCCGAGCGCAAAAGCACGTGGCGCCAATTCACCGAAGACTACGTGTGAGAACGTGACGATCACAAGCGCAACGGTGGCCCCAATGCCAACCCGGACCGAAAGTTCGAGCGGGAGCGGCAGCGCCCCGAACCAATGGCGCATGGCTTCACCAAGCGTGCCCTCAGCCACCCAGCCCAGTCCGAGGCTGGCAAGCGTAATGCCGAGTTGACCGGCGGATAGCATGCGGCCGAGATTGCTGATGGCACGGAGCGCAAGGCGCGCTTTGGTGTCACCCGCACGGATCATGGCCTCCAGCTTGGTTCGTCGCGATCGAACCAGCGAGAACTCCGCGGCGACAAAGAAGCCGTTCAACGACAGAAGGACGACGATGGCAATGAACTTCGACACCCCTCAAAGCTATCCCATGAACGCCTGCGATGCATAGCCACGCGCACGGGCACGGGGGGCATGACCACGGCCATCCTGCCGCTGACGGTGGCGTCACACAGGTTCGGCGACTTCGGCTTGCCCTGGCCCTCACCGCGCTCTTCCTGGTAGCCGAGGTCATTGGCGGCTTCCTGTCGAACTCGCTGGCGCTGCTGGCTGATGCGGGGCACATGCTTACCGATGTCGCGGCACTGGCCCTGTCGCTGTTCGTCGCATGGTTTATCCGGCAGCCGGTGACGCCGGAGAAGAGCTATGGATACCTGCGTTGGGAAATTCTGGCCGCCTTTCTGAATGGCGGGACGCTGCTGCTCATTTCGGCGTCCATCATCTGGGAGGCGATCCTTCGTTTGCGCACGCCGGAACCGCTCGAGAGTTCCGTCATGCTCGGGATCGCGGCGACAGGACTCGTCGTCAACATCGCGGCCGCGGGGATTCTCCATGGCTCCCGCAACGAGAGTCTGAACCTTCGCGGGGCGTATCTCCATGTGCTCGGCGATCTCCTCGGCTCGGTGGGGGTCGTGGTCGCGGCCATCGTCGTGAAGACCACCGGGTGGCTCACGGCCGATCCACTGATCTCGTTGCTCACGACGCTGCTCATTGTGCGGGGGGCGTGGCGGCTGGTTCGGGAGTCGGTCAACGTCCTGCTCGAGTCCACACCCTCGCACTTGCCGCTGGGGGCCGTGAGGGCGCAGCTCGAAGCCATCCCGGGCGTCGAGCACGTGCATGATCTCCACGTCTGGACAGTGACGTCCGGCGTGATCGCCATGAGCGCGCATGCGATCGTGCGGGAGCCCGAACGGCAGCAGCACGTACTGGAGCACATTCACGACGCCATGCGCGTCTTCGGGATTCACCATGTGACGATTCAGCTCGAACGGACGGAAATGTTCGAGCGTGAGATGCATTTGCATCCGTGACGCGGTAGCTTTCAGCGGATGAGTGAATTCCGGATCGAGAAGGGAAGGACGGCGGTGGTGCTCACGATGACGGGGGCAGGCACGATCTCAGGCGAGATGTTCGTGCAGGCGAACTCGCGCCATCGCACCGGCCCGGAGCATCCCGAAGACATTCTCAACGATGGCGAGCCGTTCTTCCCAATGGTGCTCGAGAGCGGGGAGACGCTGCTGATCGCGAAGGATCAGGTGCTCGAGGCCGAGATGGACGACACGACGATCGAGTCGCTGCTCGAGAATGGCGCGGTGCGGCCGGCCGCGGTCGAGCTGACGCTGGCGGGTGGCGCGTCCCGGACAGGGACGCTGTTTCTGGAGATACGGGCCGATCGCCCGCGGCTCCTGGATTTTCTGAACAAATTCGAACACCGATTTTTCCTTCTTCACAGCTCGAATGGCGTGCGGTTGATTAACCGCCACTACATCGAGCACGTACGCCCGCTGGACTGAATGGCCCAAATCGACAAGCTCATTTCGGTGCTGGTGACCAGCCGCGCCGACGTCCTGCACCTCAACGAGGACGAGCCGGCGACGATTGACGTGCAGGGGAGGTCCAGATCGCTGACCAAGCCGCTCACCGGTGCCCAGATCGTCTCGCTGATCTCCGAAGTCGCCCAGCGGGAAGCCTCGAAGCTGCTCGAGGCCAAGGCGCCGGTCAAGTTCCGGTATGACAACGCGGACGGCGCTTTTCTGATTCGCGCCATGGTGCGTAATACAAAGTGGCTCGTGCAGATTGCGGTGGATGACAAGGGAGATTTCGAGCGCAAGACGGGGACATTCCGCGCGGTGAGCGACAGCGACATTCCTGTCGTGAGTGCAACACCGGTGGCGTCGGGGGCCGCGCGATCGGCTGCCGCAGCGCCTGCGGCATCACCACCAGCTGCGGCTGCACCCGCCGCGCCGGCTCCGCTCGTGGCCTCACCCGTCAGTGCAGCGATGTCTTCGAGTGGAACTGTCGCGGGCGCTGGTGCCGACGCGCCGCCGGCCCGTCTCAGAATGGACATGCTGCTTCGCCTGCTCGTCGAGCAGAAGGGCTCCGACCTTCACCTGCGCTGCGGTGAGCCACCGATTATTCGCCTGCACGGCGAGATGCATCGCCTCGACAAGCACCCGAAGGTCGAGAACGACGAGCTCGAAGCGATGTTGATGACGATCATGCCCGAGCGGAACAAGAAGGAGTTTCGCGAGACGAATGACACCGACTACGCGTACGAGATAGAAGGCATTGCGCGTTTCCGCGCGAACGCATCACGTGAACGGAAGGGCGCGGCCGCGGTGTTCCGTGTCATCCCCGCGGCGGTCGTGACTGCCGAGCAGCTTGGCCTGTCTCAGGAAATTCAGAACCTGTGCTACCTGACGAAGGGGCTCGTCCTCGTCACCGGTCCCACGGGTTCGGGCAAGTCCACGACCCTGTGTGCGCTGGTGGATCTCGTCAACCGCGTGCGCACGGACCACGTCATCACC
The DNA here is from genome assembly GCA_046593115.1 of Gemmatimonadaceae bacterium. Lineage (GTDB taxonomy): Bacteria > Gemmatimonadota > Gemmatimonadetes > Gemmatimonadales > Gemmatimonadaceae > JBKJRV01. Next base: position 880 of record JBKJRV010000060.1, on the reverse strand, counting down.
ATCGAGGATCCGATCGAGTTCGTGCACCAGAACAAGAGCTGCATCATCACGCAGCGGCAGGTGGGCGTGCACACGCAATCGTTCAAGGCCGCGCTCCGGGCCGCGCTGCGCGAGGATCCGGACATCATCCTGGTCGGCGAGCTTCGCGATCTCGAGACGGTCTCCATCGCGATCGAAACAGCCGAGACGGGCCACCTCGTTTTCGGCACGCTGCATACGACAACCGCACCCGGCACGATCGACCGGCTCATCGACCAGTTTCCGGCCGACCGGCAGGAGCAGATTCGCATCATGCTCTCGGAGTCGCTGAAGGGTGTCATTGCCCAGACGCTGCTGAAGAAGATTGGCGGAGGTCGCGTGGCCGCCAAGGAAGTACTGCTCTCCATTCCGGCTGTCTCCAACCTCATCCGGGAAGGAAAAACGTTTCAGATTCCGTCGGTCATGCAGACGTCCAAGCGGCTCGGGATGATCACGCTGAACGACGCCCTGATGGAGCTCGTGGACACGAAGCAGGTGGAGTCGAAGGAAGCGTACATGAAGGCCATCGACAAGACGTCATTCGCGAACGCCCTGCGCGCCAAGGGGCACGACACGGGCTTCCTGGAGAGCGATCCGGGCGCCGTGGCCGCGGCTGGGCCGGGTGGTGGCAAGCCGGATGGGGCGAAAGCAGGTTCCTCCGCCCGTCCGACCGCGACCGCCGGGAAACGCTAGCCGCTCTCGTTCGGACTGCAGGGACTATCCTGCGGAACGCGAGGCTTGCGGGTGCGGGTCAGCCGACGGCAGCGCGGTGAAAGGGATGACCACCGCGCGCGCCGTACGACTACCGCTGCTGAAGGTTAGCTGACAGGATTTGGTGGGTCGCCTGACGTCTGAGGCGACC
>JBKJRV010000326.1:0-2509 GCA_046593115.1 Gemmatimonadaceae bacterium | reverse complement strand
CGCACCCAGGTGCCACTCACTGAAGCGACGGCAGAGTAACTGGACCCCAACGTTACCGCCTCGATCTTGAACTCCCGACTGAACCGTCGTCGTGTAGCCATACAACACCTCCGATTCCGAAAGAACACCTAAAGATGGTGTCCACGGAACCCGGCGCAGCTCAACCACCGTGACCTACCCCCCCACTCGCGTTTCAAACGTAGCAATGGGGCGAGAATTGTAAAATATCTGTTCCGCGCGAACGCGAGGGCTCGTAGACAAGCCCGATCGCAATGCTATCTTCGGCGGTGCGTCGGTTCAGCGTCATTTGAGGCGCGACGAGCATTCAGACATACGCTCGAGGACGGGGGGGATGTAAGGCAGTTCCAACGGCACTTGGCCTCAGTCATCCCTTTGCTCAAAATGGCTCGGTGAACTGCATGCGGGAACGGTCACATTTCGGCAGCAATTCGCGGGACGCGATCATATGAACGAGCGATCGGGTGCGACAAGCCAGGTCAGGGCGCGATCATCGACAACGTTGGAAAATACGAGCGATAGCGAGCCGCATCGCGTGTGAGCAGGGTCATCGCGCGCACAGCCGCGTGGGCGCCGATGTAGAAATCCGGGAGCGGCGAGCGTCGCGTGCCACCGAGGCGCCGGTAGGTGAGGAAGCACTTTCCGGCCAGAAACCCGGCCTCCCAGGGGAGTGGCTCTCGTCTGAAGAGCGGGGCCGGCAACGCCTCCTCAAGCTCCTCAATCCGCTCGAAGCGAACCGAGACCTCGGCATAGATGATCGGGTTGATCACAAGGATGTCACGTTCTGCGGCATGTGCCAGTGCGTCCGCTGACCAGGCGAGCCATCGTGCATCTTCCGTCAGCACATCGAGAATGACGTTGCTGTCGACGAGTACGACGCCCATGATCGGTGTTACTTCTCACGAGTGAGTGCGAGGATCTCACTCACGAGTGAGTGCGAGGATCTCTTCCGTGCTCATTCTCACCGTACCGCGGCCGCGGAGGTGGGCCACAACCCGCTGTCCTCGACGAACTCCGCGCCGCGCCTTCGTGACGACAACGCCGTTGCCAGCGAGAGTGAATTCGACCTCGGTGTTCGGGAGTAGCCCAAGGCGTTCGCGGATGTCGGCTGGAATGGTGACCTGTCCCTTGGTTGTGACCTTCATAAGCGTGACTCCGAGTGGTATTACTTTGGTAAGTAATACTACACCACCACCGGGCAAGGCAAGTCGGGCCGGGATACGACCTCTCTAAGGTGTCCATCAAATCGGGGCAGGTTCACACACCCCCGCAACGAGTGGAAACTATCCGCTCCATTTTTCCGTCTTGGCTTCCAACGAATCAGCTTCAAAAACAAAAACAGGTCAGGACGCGCCCCACGTAGTAGTGTATGGTCCTGCCCTGCAAACAATACACACCGGACATCAACGCCATGACCATCTCACGCTGGACCCGGCTTGCACTCCCCATGCTAGCGCTCGCATGCACCAGCGTCGATGCAACCGACCACTGCGTTCAGACGCGCTACGGCAAGATCGTCAAGGACAAGATGGACGTCGGGCTCACGTGGGCGCCGCTTACCGAAGAGACCTGCTTCTCTCTCACCGACCAGCAGTATCCGAGCAACGCTGAGGGTAAGGAAGAGATCGAAGCGCAAACCAGCGATCCGGTCACCATCTCCAGCGACCTGAGCGTGACCTTTGCCTACGACCCCGCGCGTGTCACCGAGGTCTTCCGGGAGAAGCGGACGCCCAACGCCGTCGAGATGGAAGTCCTGAATGCCATCCGCTCCGGCTATCGCAGCGCCATCGCAAGCTGGTCGGTGGCCGATATCTTCTCGCCCCGCCGCGCCTATCTCGACGACTCTGTCCGCACCCACATCCAGCGCAAGATTGGCACACGGGTCGTCATCAAGCAGGTGTTCGTCCGCGACATCCGCGTGCCCCCCGCCATCGAACAGGCCCGCATTATCTCAGCCAAGAAGACGCAGGAGCTCGACGCGGCCAAGCAGCAGGAAGCCATCGCGGTCGCAAACGCCAATGCCACGATCGCCGAGGCGCGCGGTGAGGCCGAAGCGAGCAAGCTGAAGGCGCAGGCGCTGGCGTCAAACCCGAAGATGATCGACCTCCAGATCGCCGAGCACATGTCGAAGATCTGCGCCGGCGTGCAGACGTGCATCATCGGCGGCACGACGCAGGATCTGCTGCGCGTTCGCGGAGCGCCGTAGTAGTGCCGATCGGTGTCTTGACGATCATCGTGCTGTTCGTTATGGCGGCGCGATTGCTCTACGTCGAGCTGGATCGTCGCCGCCTGATGCGGGACATCGCGGCGCTAAAGCAGGACAAGACGGATCTGTCCGACGCCATCATCGCGAGCTCCGACATGGACCCTCGGCGCTCGCTGCCGAGCGACCGACCAGGGGACAGGCGTTAGCTCCTCAAGGCAGGCGAGGGGGAATCACCGCCGGCCCTGATTCGCCGCCCTCCCATTACCGCGCTCGGTCTCCGGATCC
>JBKJRV010000195.1:0-4201 GCA_046593115.1 Gemmatimonadaceae bacterium | reverse complement strand
CTTCAGCGTCGCTTCAAACGTAGTCCCGTCGCGCATGGCCACCGAGATGCGCTTGGCTCCGGCGACCACGTGCGCGTTGGTGACGATGGTGCCATCGCTGGTGGTGATGAACCCCGTGCCGATGCCGGCATTCACGCGTTCACCCGAGCGGCCCCCGAAGAATTGCTCGAACGCATCGACAGCCACCCGCTCGACTACCTCCGTCTGAACCGTCACCACCGAGGGCGAGACGCGCGCAACGGACCGTGTCAGCGCCGTCTGCCTGGCGTCCGACAGTTGGGCGGTGGCCGCGGGCTTCACTGCGACCGAATCCCTGGGTGCGCGCGCCGCCGCCCCCTCGCAGGCAGCCACGGCGCCTGCCAGCGCTGCGCACTGTGCGCCCCGCGCCATCAGGACCAATCGCGCGTGCGCCTTCACGAAGGCCGCTTGCCCTGCGTGCTCAACTCGCGCAGGAACTGGTCGAGGCCTCTGTCGGTGAGCGGATGAACAAGGAGCGACCGCAGCACCGAAATCGACATGGCAATGGCATCGGCCCCGGCGAGCGCACACGCGGTCACATGCGAACAGCCCTGCGCGTTGGTGGCGAGAATGTCACACGGAATGGCGCTCGCGGCGAAAATCGCCTTGACCTCCGCGACGGTATCCGCGCCTTCGACGCCGAGCGAATCAATCGCATCGACGGCAATGCCGACGGTCGTTGCCCCCATCTTGGCAGCCAGCAACGCCTGGGCCGGCGTGAAGATGAGCGTGGCCAGCACGCGCACGCCCTCACTGGTCAGCTTGCGCATCGAGCCGATCGCGTCTTCCAGAAAGGGCACCTGGACGACGATCTGATCGGAGATCTTCGCGAGCTCGCGCCCGTCGCGAAAGATATCGGCGCCGCTGACGGCACGGACCGACGCGTAGACCGGCGTGTGCGCGGCTCGGCAGATCTCGGCTAGGCGATCGCGTCCATCGCCCTCGGCGCCGGCGCCGGCCAGCAACGCCGGGGTGGTGAACACCCCATCGAGCAGCCCGTTGCCCTCTGCCCAGCGAATATCGTCCAGTCGAGCGCTTGCGAGGAGAATCTTCATGCGCTGGCCATGTAGAGTTCCGAAGGGTAGAGCACGCGCTCGAGGAACAGCGCGTGCGGTGGCGCCGGTGCAGAGACCCGGCTGTTGTCGGGGGCGTCGAGCAGTTCGCGCATGGCGCCGGGATCGCGTCGTCCCGTTGCCATGTCGAGCATCGTGCTCACCAGAAAGCGCACCATGTGATGCAGAAAGCGATTCGCCTCGATCTCGAAGACCAGACCCTCGGCGCGGTCACGCCAGCGGGCGTCAAGCACAGTGCAGTGATGATTGTCAGTCTCAGGCGCCGTGCCGCGAACGGCAAAACCCCGGAAGCTGTGTTCCCCAAGGAGCGTCCCGGTCACCGCGTCGAGCACCGGGCGATTGATCGGCTGCCGCACCTGCCATTCCCACGACCGGCGAAAAGGAGAGCCCGCCAGATCATCGGTGCCGATGTAGTAGCCATATCGCCGGGAGCGCGCGCTGAAGCGGGCATGAAATTCGGGCTTCATCTCGAACACCGATGCGACCCAGACATCGTCCGGGAGCACCGCATTGAGAGCCCGACGCAGCTCGCTGCCGTTCCATTTTTCCGGGACGCGAACCCCGACTGCCTGTCCCCGCGCGTGCACCCCGGCATCGGTCCGCCCCGAGCCCATGGCCGAAATGGGAGACTGGCACAACCGCTCCAGCGCGTCTTCCACTTCGCCCTGCACGGTGCGCGTGTTCAGCTGGCGCTGCCAGCCCGCGAACTGCGCGCCATCATAGTGCAGCACGAGCTGGAGTGTACGCGCTGACATCGCAGAAAATTAGCCCGGAGAAACATCAAGTCAAGCAACGCGGCAATCGCGGAAACGATTGACACGGCTTAATCTACGCCTCTACATTCCGCCTCCGCGCTACCCGCCCTCCCCGTTTCTCCCCGAATGCCTCCACGCACCCTCGCCTCGCTCGCGCACGCCCTCAGCGTTGCGCCTGACCTGGACGCGGCGCTCGTCGCCCTGGGGGAGGGTCTCGCAGAGCTCGATCGAACCGCGCAAATCGCGTTGCTGCATTACGATGCACGTCGCGAGATGATCCGGGATCGAATCCAGCCGATCGACGGCCGGATTGATCGGCAGAGCATTGAAACCACGTTCGACCATCTGCCGCAGTCCGTCCGCGGGCCAGTGACGACCGGTGGCCAGTTCATCGACGTGCAGGAACAGCCGAGCGAGTTCGGGCGGATGTTTGGCCTGAGGATGCTGACGGAGGAGGCGTTCCTGGCGCTTCGCGGGCTGCGCTTCGACGGCGGCCTGGCCGCCATCATCGTTATGTACGAGGCGAAGAAATTCTTCGGGACGCGCACCACCGAGCGCGTCGCGCCTGCCGTCGCCCTGTTCGAGCTGGCCTACGCCAGATTCGCGGAGCGGGAAGCCCGCGAGGAAGCGGTGCGGACGCTGGAGGATGTCACCCAGCGGGTGCACGAAGAGTACATCCGCAAGCTCGGCGCAATGGAAAAGGAGCTGTTCGAAACCAGGGAGCACGCGGCGCGCGACGCTGGCGGCACCGTGGATGGAGAGCGCTTTCTGGCGCTCGAGAAGGAGCTGGCGAGATCCGCGGAGCAGCTCCGCAAGGCAACGCGACGGGCAGACGCGGTCGAGCACCAGGCGGGCGCCGCCGTCGGCCAGCTGGAGCAGGCGCACATCGAGCTGCACCGCCGAAGTGAGAATCTGCGCGCGAAAACGCGCACGTTGTATCTCATCGAGCGCGTCCTCTCGATCGACGCCGAAAACGATGATCCGCAGCAGCTCGTGGATGGCCTGCTCGCGCTCGTGGGCAATGACATGCAGGCGCAGCGGTGCTCGCTGATGCTGCGTGCCCCAGAACCGGGCGCGCTGTACCTGGCGGCGGCGCGCGGTGTCGCTCCCAATGTCCAGATGGGCGCGCGCTCCACCATCGGGAAGGGCGTGGCGGGACTCGTCGCTGCCAATCGCGAGCCCATTCTTGTGGAGGATGTCACCGAGGCGCACGGGCACCCGCTGCTCAAGGATGCGTTCTTTACCGCCGGGTCGTTCATCAGCTTCCCGCTGGTCTATCACGACGAGCTGGTGGGAGTCGTGAACCTCACCAATCGCGCGCACGAGGGCGTCTTCCTCGAGGAAGACATCGAGCGCGTCAAGCTGCTCGGGCTCGTCATTTCTCTCGTGGCGTCGCACGCGCGACTGCCCGAGCGTCTCATCGACATCATCGGTGCCCGCTAACGCACTGCAGGACGCGATTCGCCGTCTGGCATTCGGCGAATCGCTTTCCTCGGGGGACATTTCCCTCGCGTTCGATATCATCATGCGCGGCGAGGCCACGCCCGCGCAGATCGGCGGCTTCCTCGTCGCGCTGCGCGTCAAGGGCGAGACGGCGGACGAGATCACCGGCTGTGCGGAGGCGATGCGCGAGCACGTGCTCCCCGTCCGTCCCCACCGCGACGACCTCGTGGACACCGCCGGCACGGGCGGCGACGGCGGCCGCACCTTCAACATCTCGACGGCGGCGGCGCTCGTCGCGGCAGCCGCCGGCGCCGCCGTGGCGAAGCACGGAAACCGCGCCGTCTCGTCGGCCTCCGGCTCGGCCGACGTGCTCGAGGCGCTCGGCTTCCGGCTCGAGCAGCCGCCGGAGCGGATCGCGCAGTCGATCGACGAGCTCGGCTTCGGCTTCATGTTCGCCCCGACCCACCACCCGGCGATGCGGCACGCAGCGGCGGTACGCCGCGAGCTGGGGACGCGCACCGTCTTCAACGTGCTCGGCCCGCTCACGAACCCGGCGGGCGCGCGGGCGCAGGTGATCGGCGTCTACGCGCCCGGGCTCGTGCGCACGCTCGCCGAGGTGCTGGCCCAGCTCGGCGCGCGGCGCGCGTTCGTCGTGTACGGCGCGGGCGGGATCGACGAGCTCTCCCCCGCCGGGCCGAACGCCGTCTGCGAGGTCGTGGACGGGACGGTACGCGAGCGCACGATCGATCCGCTCGACCTCGGCATCCCCCGCGGCCATCCGGACGAGCTGCGCGGCGGCTCGCCGAGCGAGAACGCCCTCATCCTGCGCGATATCCTTTCGGGCGCCGCAGGCGCGCGAAAGGACGCCGTCCTCCTGAACGCCGCCGGTGCGATCGCCGCCGGCGGCCACGC
>JBKJRV010000164.1:0-3134 GCA_046593115.1 Gemmatimonadaceae bacterium | reverse complement strand
TCATGGTGCCCGGTCCGCGATTCGTCCGATGGCAATCCTCCGATTCGCTGCGCGGGACGAGTGCACCGCGCCAGTCCGATGCGGTCGCGCAGCTGATCAGTGCGCCAGATACGGGTTGGACGATCGCGGTGACGGTTCGCGGCGTGGATCCCGTCAACATCACGGCGACGGCGATTCGCGCGGTGATCACTTCCGCAGCGAGGGCGCTCATCGCAAGGTTGCCCGAATGGACGTCGGCCTATGCGACCGCGCAAACCAGGCGGACGATCAGCTTCTAGCTGTCGCCTTCCATCCCCTGATTGCTATCCCCCGACAAGCGCTCGTCCCAGCGACTGCGTCTTCGTCGTCAATCCGGTGACGAGCGTGTCGAAGGATTTCTGAAAGCTCGCGATGCCTTCTTTCAGCAGCTTGTCGGTGACGTCCTTCATGGGGATGCCCAGCCTCTCGAGATCCTCCACGATCCGCTGCGACTCGTCCACGTTCTGATCCACCGTGCGCCTGACGTTGCCATGATCGCGGAACGCGTCGATGGTCGCCGGCGGCATCGTGTTCACGATATCGGGACCAATGAGCTCCTCCACATAGATCACATCGCGATACGCCGGATTCTTGGTTCCCGTGCTCGCCCAGAGCGGACGCTGTACGCGCGCGCCCGCGGCGCGAAGCCGCTCCCACCGTTCACCGGAGAAGTGCTCGCGGAACAACCGGTACGCGAGCTTTGCGTTCGCGACCGCCGCCTTCCCCTTCAGGCCGAGCATCTGGTGCGACTTGTCGGGGGGTGACGTGCCGATCAACGCGTCGAGTCGCTTGTCCACTTCGGTGTCCACACGGCTGACGAAGAAGCTGGCCACCGATGCGATGCGATCAATCGGGCGATTGTTCGCCAGGCGATTCTCCAGAGCGCCGAGATACGCGTCGATGATGCGTTCGTAGGCATCGATGGCGAAGAGCAGCGTGATGTTGATGTTGATGCCCTCCTCCAGCAGCGCGCGAACGGCTTTCGACCCCTCGGCGGTGCCTGGCACTTTCACCATCACATTCGGTCTCGCCACGGCTTCCCAGAGTCGCCGGGCTTCGGCGATTGTGGCCTTCGAGTCGTTGGCAGCGCCAGGCGACACTTCGATCGAGACAAAGCCATCGGTACCACCGCTCCGGTCGTACACTGCCCGGAAAATGTCGCAGGCGGCGCGGACATCGTCGACCTCGACGAGCTCGAACAGCTGATCAGCCGACAGGCCCCGCGGCGCGCCGCGGAGCTGATCGTCGTAGGCCGACCCTTCCGCGAGTGCTTTCTCGAAGATCGTTGGATTGGAAGTCTGGCCCGTGAGGGCATCCTCGCGAATGCGCCGGGCAAGATTCCCGTTGCGGAGCATGGTTCGATCGATGTAATCGAGCCAGATCGAGACACCGGCGTCGTGAAGCTCCTGCAGGCGATTCACTGTCATGGCTGAGACCCGTGGAAGGATGTGCGCTGCCCCATCGAACTTAGTCGCCCGCCGCACTATCCCAAAGGTATGCGAGCTCCCGGTAGCGGAACACGCCGGATGGCACCACTCGCCCGCATGCGATGGATGCCGCTCATTGACGTCGAAGCCTGGCCGGAACGATCGCGTCATCGCCAAACCGCTCGCGCAACCGATCCACGGTTCGCGACAGCGTCCGGTCGCGCTCCGTCTCCATGTGAGCGCGCCCATCGTCGAGGAATGCCAGTTGCTCGCCGCCCACGTTCCCCGCCAGCGACGATAGTGCCACCGTCAGCCGGCGAGCCGGAACGCGGCGCGCCTTCCGTAACTTCGCCAGAAGCGCGCGGGCGACGTCGAAGACCACACGATCGGCTTCCACGGCCTCGGGGAGGGTGCGACTGGCCTGTCGCGACTTGAAGTCGTGATCGCGGATCCGAACCGTGATGGTCCGCGCGCGCAGACCGTCTCCGCGCAGATCAGACACTCCTCGCACGACCAGTCGCAGCAGTTCCTCCTCGAGTTGTGGATCATCATGCAGATCAGTAGCGAAGGTCTCGTCGCGGCTGATGCTCTTCACTTCACTGCGAGGTTGAACGACCGCATCATCCCGTCCGAGCACTCGCTCGTGCAGCCATTCCGCGTCGCGCACGCCAAGCCACCCGCGAAGCGTGTCGAGGTCGTACTGAAGTACGTCGGTCACGCGGTGCATCCCAAGCTTGGCGAGGCGTTCCTGAAACCTGGGACCAACCTGAGGGATTTCGGCCAGTGCGAATCCCGTCAGGAAGGCCGCCTCGTTGCCAGGCGCCACCACATGCACTCCGGAAGCTCCGAACGACGGCTTCGCACGCTCCACAGCGAGCTTGGCTATCAGCTTTGACACACCGCCACCGATGGAGACCGTCAAGCCGGTTTCCGCGACTACGGCCTCGCGAATCCTGCGCGCGGTTTCCTCGAGCGGCTCATGGTGAAACAGTCCCTCGGTTCCCGCGAGGTCAAGGTACCACTCGTCGATGCTCGCCGACTCGATCACCGGTGCAAAACGATCGAGTACGCCCGCAATCTCGCGACTCTTGAGCGAGCACTGCCCATGCGGAACCGGAACGCACATTGCGTCAGGACAGAGGCGCAGCGCCTGCGACGTCGGCATTGCGGATCGCACACCGAACCTTCGCGTTTCGTAGGACGCCGAGCAGACCACGCCACGGCTTTCCCGCGACCCGCCAACGATGAGGAGTGTCGCCTTTCCAGCACCTTCGGGATCGATCATCCGCGCGACGGCGACATAAAACGCGTCCGCGTCCACGAGCAGAATGCGACGTGGGGAGGCCTGGGTCATGGTCACAAGTTAAGTCGACCTGCAACCGGTCAGTTAGGGCTGCCGTCGCCCCAGGGATTGCTGGCGGCGTGCGGATCCGTCTCCCATTTTCCGCACCGTGGATGACATTAACCGACGTGAACTGAGAACCAGGGCGAGGGCCTGGCCTTCCGCGCTTGCGCGAGCCCTTGCCCGGGCGGGAGTGCGACCCAATCAGGTCTCCGTCGCCAGCGTGTTCTTCGCCATGCTCGCCGCGTACGCCTTCCACGAAAGCGGACGACTCGGCCGCAATGCTCCACTGCTGCTCGTCCTCGCCGCCACCGGCATTCAGCTTCGACTCCTCTGCAACATGCTCG
>JBKJRV010000402.1:0-3226 GCA_046593115.1 Gemmatimonadaceae bacterium | reverse complement strand
CCCCGATCTGCCCTTCTCCGAGGAGCATATGTCGATCCTTGTTGGAGCCCATGGCGCCTTCACTGTCGTTCAGATGAAAGAACGAGGGCGGCTCGCCAGTCGCTTCCTCGAAGGCGTCGAGGATGGCACCGAGTATTTTTTCTGATTCACTGATGTCCAGTCCCGATGCGAACAGGTGACAGGTGTCGAGCCCATAGCCCGTGCGCGGACGCAGCGATTTCGGCACGTGCGACAGGATATCACCGACTTCGTCAGGGGTCTTGCCCATGGTTTTCCCCGCGCCCGCGGTGTTTTCCACCAGGATGCGCGTATCGCTCTCGTGCTTCTCCAACGCCTCGGTAATGGCCTTCGCCACCGCCCTGGCGGATGTCGCGCGGTCGCCTTCCCCGGCTGAACCAGGGTGGAAACACAGCGCGCCGACACCGAGTGCGCTGGATCGCTCGAGCTCTTTCGCCAGGCCGGCGGCGGCGCGTTTCCACTTCTCCGGATCGGGAGTGGCGACACTGAGCACATAGGCGGCGTGCACCATCACATGTTCGAGCCGGATGGCCGTTCCGGCGAGCGTCTCGCGGAAGCGCTCCACCCGCTCGGGGCGAATGGTCATCTTTTCGTTGTAGTAGCTCGGCGGCGCGGTGAATATCTGCAGCGCGTGCATGCCGCTCGCGTGCGCCCGGCGGGCCGCCATGTGGATACCACCATTATCGACAGTGTGGGCGCCAATGATGTGGGACGCGCCCGCATTTTTTCCCGAGGCTTTCTTCGTAATCGGCATCGGCGTTACGGCTGTGCAGGTACTGCGCCCGTTTGCGAGACGCCGTGGTTTTCCATGGAGTCCGGTGCCGCGATAGCGGAAGCAACCGCGTTGGCGAGCCTCCCGACGCGCACGACCCGATACTGCTGTCCTGCGATGATATTGGGACTTTCGATCCACGACACCGCGACGCGGTCGCTCGACATCGCCACTCGCGGAGCGGCCACCGCCGCGGTGCCGCCGCTCACTGGAATCCGGTGCTCGAAGATGTGCCCGGAAGTCGCCGAAATGGCGAGCGCGATCCGTCCCGGACTCTGCTCGCGGAGGTTCGGATCCTCGTAGGCGACGACCACGCGTCCACTATCGGCGGCGATGTCTGCGGACGCGGGCGACTTGCCGTAGACAATGGCGACCGGGGCATGAAACAGTGCACCGCGCTCCATCGAGTGCGAAAAGAAGGTCCCGGCTCCGGTCGCGTTCTCGAGCCCATACACGACGTGGAAGTATTTCGTGACCGAGTCTACGGCCACCGCGGGGGCGTACCGGACACAGCCCACCCGGCTCACGTCCGTGCTGTCGACCGCCACCGGCTCACTCCAGTTCACACCCCCATCGGCCGACCGCGAGGCCAGGAGGCTGGCGCTGCTGTCAGCGCGCACCGACCACCAGGCGGCATACAGCTCGTCACCCGCACCGCGCACGAATCGCAGTGATCCCGCGCATGCGTTCGGCGGTGCGAATGCTCCTGACGCCCGAGCCGGATCAACGAACACGGGCGACGTACCCTGCAGCGACAACAACTTGTCGGTCGACACTGTCGCCTCAATGCGCCTGGGCTCCTCCCACTTTACCACCTCGGGCTGGCAGCCAAGCACGGCCGTCATGAGCGCCACCGCAATTCTTCGCATGGGAGAAGTATCGCCGGGAAATCAGGGACGGGGTACCTTTCAACACCTGGTTCTTCAGCAATCCCGCTTCAAGCTCTCGTTCTGGGAACCAACAGCGAGTGACCGGATTTGACTGATTAATATTGAATTCAACGGATCGCTCCTCGCGGTATTAAGCGCGACATCGCTCACTCGAAATCGTTGTCCTTTCCAATGTCTTTTCTTACGTCCAGCGGCCCTTGTCCACACGCGGAGCAATCCGTGACAATCGCGCTTCAAATCCGGTCAAATCCGGTCACTCGCTGTTCTGTTTAGCTGTTCTGTTTCGCTGTTCTGTTTCGCTGTTCTTGTTTCGCTGTTCTGTTTCACTCGCTGTTCTGTTTTTAAGATGATGCCAGCCGGCCCAGGAGATCAGGCCGGAGTCCAACGATCGACCCCACGCCACTCCACGGTACCACTCGCATGGCCGCACCCGTCGCCAATTCCAGGACCTCCGCCAAAGCCTCCGAGCCGAAAGCGAAGCCCGCTGACCGCCCAGCCACAACCACCGCTCCAACCAGCGGACGCACGGCTGCACCGCACGGATTCTCCGGCAACCGGCGCGTACCCGTGCCGGTCAACGAGCCCATTCGCTCCTATGCGCCGGGATCGCCCGAGAAAGCGGAGCTCAAGGCGCGGCTGGCATCGATGTCGGAAGAACGACTCGACATTCCGCTGATCATTGGTGGCCGGGAAATCAGAACCGGCAACACTGGACAATCGGTCATGCCACATGACTACCGTCATGTGCTCGCGGATTGGCACCGCGCGGGCGCCGAGCATGTGGGGCAGGCTATCGACGCCGCCCGCGACGCGCATCGCGAATGGTCCAACTGGCCATGGGAGGATCGCGCGGCGGTCTTTCTGCGCGCGGCCGAGCTCCTGGCCACCAAGTATCGCGCGACGCTGAACGCGGCCACGATGCTGGGCCAGTCGAAGACCGTCTACCAGGCCGAGATCGACGCGGCGTGTGAGCTCATCGACTTCTGGCGCTACAACCCGGCGTTCGCGCAGTCGCTGTACGATGAGCAGCCGGTAAGCACCAGCGCGATGTGGAACCAGATGGACTATCGCGCGCTGGAAGGCTTTGTCTACGCGGTCACGCCGTTCAACTTCACCGCCATCGGTGGCAACTTGCCGGCCGCGCCCGCGCTCATGGGCAACACCGTCATCTGGAAGCCGGCGTCCACTGCCCTCGTATCGGCGTACTACGTGATGCAGATCCTTCAGGAGGCCGGACTCCCGCCAGGCGTCATCAACTTCATTCCCGGCGATGCCGCCACCATCTCCGATACCGCGCTGTCGCACCGCGACCTGGCCGGCGTCCACTTCACCGGCAGCACCGGCGTCTTCAACTCCATGTGGAAGACCATCGGCGGCAACATGTCGCGCTACAAGTCGTATCCGCGCATCGTCGGCGAGACCGGCGGCAAGGATTTCATCGTCGCCCACCCTTCCGCCGACCCCGACGTGACGCGCGTGGCCATGCTCAGGGGGTCCTTCGAGTACCAGGGCCAGAAGTGCTCGGCCGCCTCGCGCGCGTACGTCG
>JBKJRV010000033.1:0-5367 GCA_046593115.1 Gemmatimonadaceae bacterium | reverse complement strand
GCGGACGCACGGATCGTCCTTCCCCATCCGTCCCGGTACGCGGGAACCCACCGGATCGCCACCGCGGCAACCATCCATGTCGGTGACATGGCGGTGCGCGTCTACTCGACGCATCTGGGCACCATGATGGACGTTGGCGGAACCGCGAGACGAGCACAGCTCCGCACCATCTTCAGGGATGCCGAGCGCTTCGAGCGGGTCGTCATCGGTGGTGACATGAACGAGGTGGACGTCGGCCGTGTCGCGCGCGAGTCGGGATACCTGTGGCCGACCGAAGAGGGACCCCGCACGTTTGCGCTTGGCCGGTACGATCACATTTTCCTCAAGGGACTCGCGACCGCTGACAGCGTGGCTACTGGAACCGTGCTCAATGTCCGCGGCGCAAGCGATCACCTGCCGGTGTGGGTGATCGCGCTTATTCTCCGTCCGTGGACCCGCTCAGGTCGCGACTGAAGGAGACGCTCCGAAAGCGGGACGCCATTCCTGACTCTGTGTCGGCGTCCGGTGCTCGACCGTGACGCCCTCCTCGCCAAGCTTGAAGGTCGCTATGAGCTTCGAGAGCCGCTCTGCCGCCGCCGCCAGTGCTTCTGCGGCCGCCGCAATTTCCTCGGTGCTGGCGCTCTGCTCTTCACTCGACGCCGCAACCTGTTCCATCGCAGCCGCGAATCCCTCGGTACCGCGCGACAGATTCTCGAGACGCGTCGTCATGTCGGAGACGAATCCGCTTGACATCGTCGCTGCCCGCTCGATCTCGGCCGTCCAGCCCTCGGCGTCATTGACCGCCTGCTCGATCTGCGCAAAGGAGTTCAGTCCGTGGTGCGTGGTGCCGAGCACGCTTTGCACCGTCTCGACGGTGCGGGCGGAAGTGGCGCGCGACTGCTCGATACGGCCGACGACATCGCGCACCAGAGTCTCGGTGCGCTCTGCCGCCTCCGTGGTGTTCGCGGCCAGCCGGCGCACTTCACTCGCGACCACGGCGAAGCCCTGACCCTGCTCGCCGGCGCGCGCGGCTTCCATCGCTGCGTTTAGCGCGAGCAGCTTGGACTGCCGTGCCACTTTCCGCACGAGTGTCACGAACGCCTGCACCTCTTCCGACGCGACCGCGAGTGCATCGACCGCGTTGGCGTTCGACTGCACCTCGGACGCGAGCGTCTCGAGCGTGCGAACACTCTCATCCAGGCGGACGCGGTTGTCTTGCGCCAGCGCGCGCAGGGCGACGTTCCGCGAGACGCCCTCGCGCGCCCCGCTCGTCAGGCGGTCAGTCACATCGCGCAGCCTGGTCGCATCGCCAGCCGCCTCGCGAATCACGCCGGCCATTTCAGTGGCGCGCTGACTCAGATCGCTCGACGTGTGCGCCATTTCCTGGGCTGCCGCCGACATCTCCTCGGCGCCTGCCGTGATTTCGGACGACATGGCGGCCGTCTCGTGCGACGAGCTCCTGAGTGCACCGACCAGCCGTCGCAGCTCCATGATCATGCCGTCGGTCGCCAGCCGCAGACGTCCAATCTCATCGTCGCTTCTGCCGGCGCTGACGCGGACCGAGAGATCGCCGTCAGCGACCGCCTCCGCCACCGCGGCGAGTTCCCGCGCCGGATCGCTGACACGCCGCGCGACGTACCGGCCTACGCCCCAGAGCGCCAGGATCATGAACAGCGTCAGACCGGCAGCGCCGGCCCAGAGGATACGCCTCGCAGCTCGCATGGGCTCCGCGGCGCGGCGCTCATCGGCATGGGCGATGAGCCGCCATTGACCACCATTCGTGAAGAGCACGACGGCACGCTGCTGCGTGCTGCCGTCGTCGTAGCTGATGATGGAATCGCGTCCAGCGGCGTCGAGCCGGGTGAAGCCGGGCATCGTCTTCAGTCGCTGCAGTGTCGAAGATCCGGCGACGATGTGGCCGGTGGCGTCTATGACGTCCACCTGGATGCCTGATGGCGTGGTGGCCCTGGTGATGGCCTCGTCGAGCGATAACAAGCCAAACCGGGCGCTCACGACTCCGAGTGCTGGACTGCCTTCGGCTTCGCGAATCACGCTCGCGAGCGACACGATGACTCGACCCGAAGCCTCATCATAGGTCGCGCTCGACGGCGTCACCCCTTCGCGAACGGCTCGCACCCACCACTCTTCGTCGGCCTGCTGGAAATCGCTGCTCCGGTCGGTGGTAAGCACGTTGTAGCCGCGCTCATCGGTTACCGTCAGAGCACTAACGTCGAGGTAGCGCTGAATTCGGCCGAGTAGTGCGTCGGCCGCGGCCGCGGAGCCGAGGGCGCGGGAGGCGTTGAAGCGTTGCTCGAGGGCGTCGGGCGCGAGTGCCGTCAGATTCATCTGGCTCGCGCGAGCGGACCCGTCCTTCGCGGCTGCGACAATGGCGGGATCGCCGGCGAGCATTGTCACCTGGCGCTGTCGTTCCACCAGGAGCCGGTCGATCAGCACCACCGAGCGGCGGCCGGCGTCGAGGAGCCGGGCGTCCGCCTGCGAGTTCACGAAGCGCGAAAGCGATTGCGTCGCGAGCCACACGAGACTCAGCAGCAGGAGCAGCGCGCCGGCGCCCACGCCGAACACGAGCCGCCCGCGAAAAGTGGACGCTCCCTCGCGAAAACGGGAATTGACCAACGCGGCCGTGCGTCGGCTGGAGACGGGTGCGGTCATTGGCTAGCTTTCCTCTCCCCATGACAGATTCGACGAGATCACCCGTTGCCAGCGACTTCGCCGGCTATGATCCCACTGCCATCGAACGCAAATGGCAGCAGCGGTGGCAGGAGCGCGGCACCAACAACACCGACATCGGTGGCGGTCGCAATCCCTTTTACGCATTAATGATGTTTCCCTATCCGTCGGCCGAAGGGCTGCACGTTGGGAATCTGTTCGCGTTCACCGGTTGTGACATCTATGGAAGATTCAAGCGGATGCAAGGGCACACGGTGTTCGAGCCGCTCGGCTACGACGCCTTCGGCATCCATTCCGAGAACTACGCGATCAAGGTCGGGGAGCATCCGGCGCGACTGATTCCCAGGAACATCGCCAACTTCCGGCGGCAGTTGCAGAGCGCGGGCCTCATGGTGGACTGGCGACATGAGCTCTCGACCACTGACCCGAGCTACTACAAGTGGACACAGTGGGTCTTCCTCCAACTGCTCCGTCAGGGGCTCGCCTACAAGAAAAAGGCGGCCGTCAACTGGTGCCCTACCGACAAGACGGTGCTCGCGAACGAGCAGGTCGTCGATGGCACCTGTGAGCGATGCGGCAGCGTTGTCGAACAGCGGTTCCTGGAGCAGTGGTTCTTCAGCATCACGAAGTATGCGGGCCGCCTGTTGGAGAATCTCGACTGGATGGACTGGTCGGAATCCACGAAGACGGCCCAGCGAAACTGGATCGGACGGTCGGAAGGCGCGGAGATCATCTTCCGTGTCCCGGGCGCGGAGTTGGCTGGAACTCCCGTCTCGAACGGGAACGCCGCTGAAATTCGTGTCTTCACCACGCGCCCCGACACTATTTTCGGCGCCACGTATCTCGTGCTCGCGCCGGAGCACCCGCTGGTCGAGTCTCTGACGACCGACGCACGGCGCGCCGAAATCGGCGCCTATCGCGCGCGCACCACCAAACAGGATCTGGTCTCGCGGAAGGTCAGCAAGGAGAAGACCGGTGTCTTCACCGGCTCGACTGCGATCAATCCGGCTACCGGTGCGGCCATCCCCATCTGGATCGCGGACTACGTCCTCATGGAGTATGGCACGGGCGCGATCATGGCAGTGCCGGGTCACGATGAACGCGATTTCGAGTTCGCGCAGAAGTTCAGCCTGCCCGTGCTGCGTGTAGTCGCCAGCGAGGGCGACGAGGCGAATGCGCCGCTACTCGAAGTCGCGACGGAGACCGCAGGTGCACGGATCGTCAACTCCGGTGAGTTCAGCGGTCTCACGGTGGTCGAAGGAAAGCAGCGTATCACCGAATGGCTGGCAACGCACGACGCGGGACGCGCGGTCACGAACTACCGTCTGCACGACTGGTGCATCTCCCGGCAGCGCTACTGGGGGCCGCCAATCCCGGTGATCTATTGTGACATGTGCGGGCTCCAGGCCGTACCCGAGAAGGACTTGCCCGTCCTCCTTCCCGACATTCCGGATTTCCGTCCTGACGATACCGGCGTCTCGCCGCTCGCGCGTCACGATGAGTGGTACCGCGTGGCGTGCCCGGAATGCGGGAAGTCGGCGCGCCGTGAGACGGATGTCTCCGACACGTTTCTCGACAGCGCCTGGTACTTCCTGCGATATCCCAGTGTCGATCGCGATGACGTTCCGTTCGATCCCGAGCTCACGCGGAAATGGCTGCCGGTCGCGTCGTACATTGGTGGTAACGAGCTCTCCGTGCTGCACCTCTTGTACGCGCGTTTCATCACGATGGTGCTCAAGGATGGCGGGCACATCGATTTCGAGGAGCCGTTCGCCCGCTTCCGTGCACACGGCACCATCGTCCGCGACGGTTCCAAGATGTCCAAGAGCCGGGGCAACGTCGTAAACCCCGATCAGTACATCGAGCAGTGGGGCGCCGACACGTTCCGCACCTACCTCATGTTCCTCGGGCCCTACGAGGAAGGCGGCGACTTCCGGGATGCCGGCATCGCTGGCGTGAAGCGGTTCCTCGACCGGCTCTGGGCGTCCGTCGCGTCGGTGCGCACAGAGGGTGATCCCGATCCACTGGTGCTGCGCAAATTGCACCAGACCATCAGGAAGGTCGGCGACGACACCGCCCGGCTCGGCTACAACACGGCCATCGCGGCGATGATGGAGTACATGAATGTGCTGCGCGCGCGCGAACGGACGGCCCATCGCGCCGAAGTGGAACCGCTCGTGGCGATCGTAGCCCCATTCGCGCCCCATCTCGCCGAGGAGTTGTGGGAACGTCTCGGGCATGGGAGCAGCGTCTTCGACAGTGCGTGGCCTGTGGCGGATCTGTCGCTGGCCGCCGAGGACCGCGTCGAGCTCGTTATTCAGGTAAATGGCAAGACGCGTAGCCGCGTTGCGCTCGGCCGCGATGCGACGGAGGAGGAAGCCCTGGCTGCGGCGCTCGCTGATCCCACAGTGCAGCGCTTCGCGACCGGCTCGCCCCGCAAGGTGGTGTTCGTTCCCGGACGGTTGCTCAACCTCGTCATGTAGGTGAGCTTGGGCTATGGATGATTCGGAAGTGCACTCCGAACGTGTCGCATCGCCGGAGACTGGACGCCACTCGCACCGTCGGCGTGCGCGCAAGCGTCGCGCTCTCGAGAAGCCCGGCGCTCAGTCCGGCGGCTCGTTCGAGCGCCGCTTCGCGCGCGGGCTCTCGGTCGCTGTGGGGATCATCCTGCTTGTCGGACAGCTCGTCGTCGCACGCATC